>CAWUNN010000430.1:0-2048 GCA_963923185.1 uncultured Limnohabitans sp.
CCAGCGCCTGGTGGCCAGTGCCGATGTACTGAGCGAGAACTTCAAGGCCGGTGTGTTGCAACGCTGGGGCTTGGATCCTGAGGCCTTGACCCAAAAGCACCCGCGGCTGATTTATGCATCGATGAAAGGCTTTTTACCTGGCCCCTACGAACACCGCACGGCCTTGGATGAAGTGGTTCAGATGATGGGCGGCCTGGCCTACATGACAGGCCCTGAGGGCCGTCCACTGCGGGCCGGCACCAGCATCAACGACATCATGGGAGGCATGTTTGCCGCCATCGGGGTGATGGCGGCCTTGGCGCAACGTGAAAAGACCGGTCACGGTCAAACCGTTCAAAGTGCTTTGTTTGAAAACAATGTCTTGTTGGTGGCGCAACACATGATGCAATACGCGGTGACGGGCAAGGCCCCTGCGCCCATGCCCAATCGAATCAGCGCCTGGGCCTTGTACGATGTGTTCAGCGTCAAAGATGGCGAACAAATCTTTTTGGCAGCGGTCAGTGACACCCAATGGGCTTTGTTGTGTCAAGCGTTTGGTTTCGATGACTTGCAGCAAGACCCCCGATTGCAAAGCAACAACGATCGGGTTCGTGCCCGAGACTGGTTGTTGCCTATTCTCAGAGAACGATTTGCTCCTTTTGCAGCTGCAGATCTGGCACAGCGGTTTGAACAGGCCGGCTTGCCCTATGCCCCCATCACTCAACCGCACCAATTGTTTGACGACCCCCACTTATTGGCCACAGGCGGCTTGTCTCAGGTGACGTTGCCAGCAGACGCCAGCGCGGCCCAGCAGCCGTTGGACACCCGCATCGCGTTGCTGCCACTGGCCATGGATGGGCAGCGACTGAGTGTGCGCCATGCACCCCCTCGCATCGGTCAAGACAGCCATGCGCTCTTGCAAGAGTTGGGCTATGAAGACGAACAAATTGCTCAACTGATCCACAACAAGGTGGTGGCAGCCAGTTGAATTGAAACTCATGGCACCTGTGTGCCGATGGGTCAGACGTTGAACAAAAAATTCATGACATCGCCGTCTTTGACGATGTATTCTTTGCCCTCAGCGCGCATCTTGCCCGCGTCTTTGGCACCTTGCTCGCCCTTGAAAGCAATGAAATCGTCAAAGGCAATGGTCTGGGCACGAATGAAGCCGCGCTCAAAATCGCCGTGGATGACCCCTGCAGCTTGCGGTGCGGTGTCACCGATGTGAATGGTCCAAGCACGCACTTCTTTGACGCCCGCCGTGAAATAGGTTTGCAGACCCAGCAGTTTGAAAGCCGCCCGAATCAACCGGTTCAGTCCGGGCTCGGTCTGGCCCATTTCTTCCAAAAAGATGATTTTGTCCTCGTCGCTCATCTCGGCCATGTCGGCCTCGATCTTGGCGCAGATGGCCACCACGGGTGCGTTTTGCCCTTGGGCGTATGCTTGCAACCGGTCCAAATAGGCATTGTTTTCAAAGCCATCCTCGCTGACGTTGCCAACAAACATGGCGGGCTTGGCCGTGATCAGGCACAAGGGTTTGAGCAAAGAGCGTTCTTCATCACTGAGCTCTAAGGTGCGAACAGGTTTGCCCTGATCGAGGACGGGTTGCACCTTGGCAAGCAACTGAACCATTTTGGTGGCCTCTTTGTCGTTGCCACTCTTGGCGGCCTTGCCGTAGCGTTGTTGGGCTTTCTCAACCGTGCCCAGGTCGGCCAAGCAAAGTTCGGTCTGAATCACCTCGATGTCGGCGATGGGGTCGACTTTGCCCGCGACGTGGATGATGTTCGAGTCTTCAAAGCAACGCACCACGTTGACAATGGCATCGGTCTCTCGGATGTGGGCCAAAAACTGGTTGCCCAGGCCTTCACCTTTGCTGGCGCCGGCCACCAGGCCGGCGATGTCGACGAACTCGACGATGGCGGGCACGATGCGCTCAGGGGTGATGATGTCGGCCAACTGTTGCAAGCGCGGATCAGGCACCTCTACCACGCCAGTATTGGGCTCAATGGTGCAAAAGGGGTAGTTCTCGGCCGCGATGCCGGCTTTGGTCAGGGCGTTGAAAAGGGTGG
>CAWUNN010000431.1:0-2048 GCA_963923185.1 uncultured Limnohabitans sp.
CACCCTGGGGGCTTGGGTGGGCATCAGCAGTTTGCGTCACATGGTGAACCGACTGCGCAAACCGGGTCGCATCGCGACTTCGTTTTGGGGCCAGCATGTGGCGCACCTGGGCTTGGCTGTCTTGGTGCTGGGCATCACCGGCGTCAAATCTTATGAAGTCGAGCGCGATGTGCGCATGGGCATTGGCGATGTCGTCACCATTGGCGAGCTCAGCTTTCAGTTCAAATCCATGTCTGAAGTGACGGGTCCCAATTACCGAGCCCATCGGGCTTTGTTTGAAGTCAGCCGCAACGGCCAAGTCATTGAACAACTCAGCCCTGAAAAGCGGCGTTATTTCTCCAGCGCCATGCCCATGACCGAGGCGGCCATTGACAGCGGTTGGTGGCGCGACTTGTATGTGTCTTTGGGCGATGTGGTGCAGAACACACCGCTGGAGTGGAGTGTTCGGGTTTATTACAAACCCTTTGTGCCTTGGCTTTGGGGGGGTGTCATGCTCATGACCTTGGGTGGAGTGCTGGCGGCACTGGATCGGCGTTACCGAAAAGCGCCCAAGGGGGGCCAAGCATGAAGAAATTTCTCATTCCCTTGGTGGTGTTTCTGGCCTTGGTGGTGTTTTTGGCCATCGGCTTGCAGCGTGATCCGCGTGAAATTCCTTCACCGCTGGTGGGGCAACCCGCACCGGCATTTGCATTGCAGCCCTTGGATGGTGATGCCACCCTGAGCCCCGAGCAAATGAAAGGCCAGGTGTGGTTGCTCAATGTATGGGCCTCGTGGTGTGTGGCATGCCGTGAAGAGCATCCGGTCTGGGTGGCCTTTGCCCGTGAACACCGCATCCCTTTGATCGGTTTGAACTACAAAGAAATTCAACCTCAAGAAACCGATTTGATGCGCTTGCCTGCCGCTGAAAAGTTGCAAACAGCCCGCCAGCGTGCTCACACCTGGCTGGCACGGCATGGTGGCAATCCGTATCAACACACGGCGATGGACTTGGATGGCCGGGTGGGCATTCAGTATGGGGTTTATGGCGTGCCCGAGACTTATGTGATCGATCGCCAAGGCATCATTCGTTACAAGTTGGTGGGCGCTGTAACCCCCGGTTGGATTCGCAAAACCCTGCTGCCCTTGGTGACCCAACTGGAGGGCTCATGATCTCCCGGCTTTGCAAATGGGGGGTATGGGCCACGCTCATGTTGTCTTGGGCCATGACCTGGGCCGATGACTTGGCTCCCAAACAGGCGCGACCCATGGCCGAAGACCCCGTCATCGAGGCCCGATTGGTCCGCATTGCCGAAGAGCTGCGTTGCTTGGTCTGTCAAAACGAGTCGCTGGCATCTTCGCATGCTGAATTGGCCCAAGATCTGCGCGAAGAGGTGCGTGGCCTGATCCGTCAAGGTCAATCCGACGCCGAGGTCAAACAGTATTTGGTGCAACGCTATGGTGATTTTGTGTTGTACCGACCCGCCTTCAAACCCCTGACCTATTTGTTGTGGGTGGGCCCATTTGCTTTGTTGGGGCTGGCACTTTTGGTCTTGTGGCGTGTGCTGCGCCAGCGCCGCGCTCAGACCCAGGCCGCTGTGCTCAGTGCTCAAGACCGCGCGCGAGCACAACAATTGTTAAAGGATCGCTCATGAGCGCCAGTTGGGTTTTGGGGGGCGTGGCCGCTGGCTTGATGCTGATCATCTGGGGGGCGTGGTGGACGGCCATGCGCCGCGCGCAGGGCCAGCCAGCAGCGGCTCAGCCGCTGTTGCAGGCCAATGCGGGGATCTACCAAGATCAGTTGCAAGAGTTGCAACAAGAACATCAAGCCGGCACCTTGTCTGCGGCCGACTTTGAAGCGGCACAGACCGAACTGGAAAGCCGTCTGTTGCAAGATGTGGATGGACTCCAAAACGCGGTCACACCTTTGACCTCTCGTGGGTTCAGGCCCACTTCATGGGGCATGGCGTTGGGCTTGCCTGTTTTGGCGGTGGGTTTGTACATGGCCTTGGGTCAGCCTCAGGCCTTGGATCCCAGGGTGATTTCGCAAGGGGTGGCCCAAGAGCACTTGA
>CAWUNN010000432.1:0-2047 GCA_963923185.1 uncultured Limnohabitans sp.
GATCTGCGCCAGGCCCAAAAAGGCTTGATCTCGCTGTCGGGCCAACCGAGGCTGGTCTCGGGTGTCATTCACAAAGCGTTGCCAAGCTTGGATGGCTCCAGAGGTATTTTTCAATTCCAGTCGCACTGCGCCCAAAAGCAACCAGGGTGTGGCATCTGACTGAGGGTCTCGGGTGCGGTCCAGCAAAAATTGTTCGGCGGCATCAAGCCGTCCTTTTTGAATCAATAGTTTGGACCAACTCAGCAACAAATCTGAGTCACTGACCCGCGGCATGACGCTTTGCATCCAATTCAAGGCGGCGTCAGATTGCGGGGCCAACTCAAGGCCCAACCAAATGGGCTCGAGGCGTTGGGGAGACAAGGCATGACCTTTTTGAGCCGACTGCAGGGCTGGCGCTGCAGCCCCGTTCAAGAGTTGCATTTGCCCAATGGCCGTCCAAGCTGGCGGCCCCCATCGGGGGTCTTCAAGCCAAGGGGTCAATGCAAGGCGCAGCACTTGGGTGGCCAAGGCTTTGTCGTTGCTGCGGGACAACAGCCTGGGCAGGCCCAAGATCACGGTGTCTTTTTCAGCCTCAGGTGTCAAAGCCACCACCTGTCGCAAAACGGGCTGAGCTTCCTGAATGCGCTGCAAGGCCACTTGAATTTGAAGCAATTTTCGGTTGGCTTTGATCGATTCGGGTGCGACTTGGTGCCAAGCCGAAGCGGCTTGCAAGGCGGCATCGCCAGCGCGTGATTTCAGGGCAATGTCCACAGCCCGTTCGTACAAGCCTTCGTCACCGCTTTTGCGAGCGGCGTCAAGCAGCAAAGAAAAGCCAGCACCGGCCTCCCCTTGCAGCACTTGCATTTCTGCGACCAAAATTTCAAACATCCACTCTGCATTCAAATCAGAGTTCGAGACGCGGGGAGCCGGGTTGGTTTGAGCGCAGCTCAAACCCAGCCCAAACGCCAGCAGTCCAGACAACATGCGTTGATATAAGGTCATGATGCTGAGATCATAATCTGAGCTTGAAATCACCACTTGGTGGGTTCGTTTGTCCATACACCATGCCTGAACTGCCCGAAGTCGAAGTCACCCGTTTGAGTTTTGCCGATCGCATCGCGGGTGCCCAGATCGAACAACTGCGCCTTGGCAAACCATTGCGTTGGCCTTTGGGTGTGGACCCCAATCAGCTGAAAGGTCGGCGCGTGATGCGGATCGATCGCCGGGGTAAGTACCTTTTGATGCATTTGGATCAAGGGTGTCTTTTGTGGCATTTGGGCATGTCCGGGGCCTTGCATTTCAGCGCCACAGTCCCCGTTGCCGGCCCCCATGATCATGCCGACTTGCACACCAACTTGGGGGTTTTGAGATTGCATGACCCGCGCCGATTTGGTGCAGTGGTCTACGTGACGGCGCTGGACGATGCGCGCGCCGTCAAATTGCTGGGCGGATTGGGGGTTGAACCCTTGAGCGATGCATTCGATCCGATGCCTTTTCATCTGGCCTTGAAAAAGAGAAAAGCCCCCATCAAGCAAGTGCTGTTGGCAGGCGATGTGGTGGTGGGCGTAGGCAACATATATGCCAGCGAGGCCTTGTTCAAGGCAGGCATTCGCCCCACCACGGCCGCGCAACGCATCAGCCGAGCGCGGGCGCTTCGCTTGCACCAAGCCATTCAAGATGTCTTGTCAAGGGCGCTACAAGTCGGTGGCAGCACTTTGCGAGATTTTTCAAATGCCAAGGGCGAGAGTGGTTATTTTCAATTGGAGATGGCGGTTTACGATCGAGCGGGTTTGCCATGCTCACAGTGCACGACACCGGTGCGTCAAATTCGCCAAGGTCAGCGCTCTACTTTTTATTGCCCCAGGTGCCAAAAACCTTGAGTTCAGCGTCACATGAAATCTCTTGAGTTTGCTCATCGATTGGTGGCATGGCAAAAAAAACACGGCCGCCATGACTTGCCATGGCAAGGCACACGCGACCCTTATCGCGTGTGGTTGTCCGAAATCATGTTGCAACAGACCCAGGTCAGTACCGTCATGGCCTACTATGCACGGTTTTTAGATCGATT
>CAWUNN010000433.1:0-2032 GCA_963923185.1 uncultured Limnohabitans sp.
TCTCTTCGATGGCTTTCACCAGGTCGTTGAGTTCCATGACCGACATGCTGTCCAGCGCGGTCAAAAATGCGTCTTTATCGAATGCCATTTTGATTTCCTTAATGATTTACGTTTGGTTGATACACCATTCAAGCCGCTGCGGCTTCGCCCTTTTTGGCCGCCAAAGCACCCAACACCACAGCGGTGCGAGAGATCGGCGACTTGAGCAAGCCACACAACTGGGACAACAGCACTTCCTTGGTGGGAATGCTGGCCAGTTGCTTGACGCCACTGGCATCCAGGGCTTTGCCGCTGTACACGCCGCCACGAATGACCAATTTGTCGTTGGTCTTGGCAAAGTCGGACACCACTTTCGCGGCAGCCACTGCGTCCACAGAGAAGCCATAGATCAGCGGACCGGTCATCTGGGCACTGGCCACTTCAAATGCACTGCCAGCGACAGCACGGCGGGCCAAGGTGTTTTTCAACACACTCAGGCTCACGCCCTTGCTGCGCGCGTCAGAGCGCAGTTTGATCATGTCAGCGACCGTGATGCCGCGGTACTCCGCCATCACCAGCGTTTGAGCTTGAGCGGCGAGGCCCGTCACTTCAGAGATGACGGCTTCTTTCTCACTGCGATTCAGACTCAAGGTCTACTCCTTTTCATGTGTTTTTGGGTTGCCCCGCCAACACGCCTATGTTGCAGCGACCAAACTGTCAGGACATGCATCCATTTCAGCGGGATCGCCATCTGCGTTGGCTGGTGAATTAAGCCGCGCCCACAAGGGGTTTGGCGCCAACGGTCTTGGATGGCCTGACACACACGGGTGTGGGTGTCAGCCCACCGCAAGAGGCTGCACTTGCGCACAGCCTCTCATTCCTCAAGCAGTCAAAGACTGCAGATCGACTCGAACGCCCACACCCATGGTGGAAGAGACGGCGAGCTTGCGCAAATAAATGCCCTTGCTGGTGGCGGGTTTGGCCTTGTTTAAGGCGTCCACCAACGCAGCCAAGTTGCCTTGCAACTTGTCGGCTTCAAACGATCGACGACCGATGGTGGCGTGCACGATACCGGCTTTGTCGACACGGAATTGAACCTGACCAGCTTTGGCGTTTTTGACAGCGCCAGCGACATCGGGGGTGACCGTGCCCACTTTGGGGTTGGGCATCAAACCACGAGGACCCAGAATTTGACCCAAGGTTCCCACCACACGCATGGCGTCGGGGGCAGCGATGACCACATCAAAGGGCATGTCGCCGGCTTTGACCCGGGCCGCCAAATCGTCCATGCCCACGATGTCGGCACCAGCTGCTTTGGCCTCTTCGGCTTTGGCACCTTGCGCAAATACAGCGACACGGGCGGTCTTGCCGGTGCCATTGGGCATCACGACAGCACCACGAACCACTTGGTCAGATTTCTTGGCATCAATGCCCAGCTGCACGGCCACATCGATGGACTCATCGAATTTGGCGGTGGCGCATTCTTTCACAATGCTCAAGGCATCGGTCAGTGCGTACAGCTTGTTGCTGTCGACTTTGCCTTGCAGGGCTTTTTGTTTTTTGGTCAGTTTGGCCATGTTCAGACTCCTTCGACCGTGACGCCCATCGAACGGGCAGAACCAGCGATGGTGCGCACAGCCGCATCCAAATCGGCTGCGGTCATGTCTTTCATCTTGGTTTTAGCAATTTCTTCCAACTGAGCACGAGTGATCTTGCCCACTTTGTCCATGTGAGGTTTCGAAGAACCTTTGTCCAGTTTGATGGCCTTCTTGATCAAGGTGGTGGCCGGAGGCGTCTTGATGATGAAGGTGAACGATTTGTCTGCAAACGCCGTGATCACCACGGGCAGGGGCAGACCAGGCTCAACACCCTGAGTCTGGGCATTGAACGCCTTGCAAAATTCCATGATGTTCAGGCCACGCTGACCCAGCGCTGGACCGATTGGAGGCGAAGGGTTGGCCTTGCCTGCCGGAACTTGCAGCTTGACGAAGCCGACAATTTTCTTTGCCATGCAGTTTCTCCTTGCGGGTGCTGACGTCTTTGGAACTTATTC
>CAWUNN010000434.1:0-2030 GCA_963923185.1 uncultured Limnohabitans sp.
GTGCGTGGCCGAGATGGAGCGCCGCTACAAATTGATGAGCAAACTCGGTGTGCGCAACCTGGCGGGCTACAACATCAAGATCGACGATGCGGCCGCACGCAGCGAACACTTGCCCAACCCGTTCAGTCTGACCCCTGAAGAGCCCGAGCCTTTGCAACGATTGCCCCACATCGTGGTGATCATCGATGAACTGGCCGACCTCATGATGGTGGTGGGTAAAAAGATCGAAGAGCTCATTGCCCGCCTGGCCCAAAAGGCCCGAGCCGCAGGCATTCATTTGATCTTGGCCACTCAGCGCCCCAGCGTCGATGTGATCACGGGCCTGATCAAGGCCAATATCCCCACCCGCATCGCCTTCCAAGTCAGCAGCAAAATTGACAGTCGCACCATCTTGGATCAAATGGGGGCAGAGGCTTTACTGGGCATGGGTGACATGCTGTACATGGCCTCAGGCACCGGCATGCCCGTGCGCGTGCATGGGGCTTTTGTCAGCGACGAAGAGGTCCATCGGGTGGTCAGTTACCTGAAAACTCAAGGTGAGCCCGACTACATCGAGGGCGTGTTAGAGGGCGGCAGCGTCGATGAGGCCCATGTGGCCGGGCTCAGTGGATTGGGTGAGCTGATCGGCCAAGACGGGGGAGAAAAAGATCCTCTGTACGACCAAGCGGTTGAGATCGTGCTCAAAAACCGCAAAGCCAGCATTTCGCTGGTGCAACGTCACCTCAAAATTGGCTACAACCGCTCAGCTCGCTTGCTCGAAGACATGGAAAAGGCAGGCCTCGTCAGCTCTTTGAGCAGCAACGGGCAGCGTGACATTTTGGTGCCCCAGCGGGCCGAGTGAACCCATGCAAAGCAAGCGCTTGGCAGTCTGGCGGGGTTGGACATGCCGACTGTGTCTGAGCGCGCTGGTGGCTCACACCCAGCAGGCCTGGGCCGATGGCTTGCAAAGCCTGCAAGATTTTTTGCAACACAGCACCTCGGGTCAGGCCGAGTTTGTGCAAAAGGTGACTGCACCCTCGCGCGAGGGCAAAGCCCCGCGCGTCAAAACCAGTCAGGGTCGCTTGGTGTACCTGCGCCCCGATCAGTTCCGCATCGATTACACCCGACCCGACGAGCAAACCTTGTTGGGTGATGGCAAACAATTTTGGTACCTGGATACAGGTCTGAAACAGGTCACGGTGCGCGACCAAAAAACCACTTTGGCCCAAGCTCCCATCACCTTGATATGGACGACCACCCGCATCGATGCCTTGCGCGCGTCGTTTGATCTCAGTGCTCTGCCCGATGCCGATGGCTTGTCTTGGGTCGAGATCGTGCCCAAATCGTTGGAGGGCACCTTGCGCCAACTCAAGGTGGGTTTTCAAGGACAAGGCCGCTTGACTCGGGTGGCGGTATTGGAGTTCAGCGACGGTTTTGGTCAAACCTCGCGCCTGGAATTGACCCCATCTCAGTCTTGGGCCTCGATCGACAAAGAGACTTTTCAACTGAAGCTGCCGGCCGGGTTTCAGGTGCTGCGGCCATGAAGCCAGAACACATCCCACTGGCCGAGCGGCTGCGTCCCAGTCAGTTGTCAGAGGTCATTGGACAGCAGCACATCTTGGGCCCTGGCATGGCCTTGCGGGTGGCTTTTGATTCTGGGCAGCCGCACAGCTGCATTCTGTGGGGCCCACCTGGGGTGGGCAAGACCACCATCGCGCGATTGATGGCCAGCGCTTTTGATGCCCAATTCTTGGCCATCAGCGCCGTCTTGGGCGGCGTCAAAGACATCCGCGAAGCGGTCGAGTTGGCGCAGCACGCCCGAGACGGACTGCAGCCTCAACGCACCATCGTGTTTGTCGATGAAGTGCACCGCTTCAACAAAAGCCAGCAAGATGCATTTTTGCCCCATGTCGAAAGCGGACTCTTCACCTTCATCGGTGCCACCACCGAAAACCCTTCTTTTGAGGTCAACTCGGCCTTGCTGTCGCGTGCCGCCGTCTATGTCTTGCAACCCTTGAGTGAACAAGACCTGGCCCAGTTGCTGCAACGCG
>CAWUNN010000435.1:0-2029 GCA_963923185.1 uncultured Limnohabitans sp.
GTTTGGCCCATTGGGCTTGGATGCTGTCAATGGCTTGTTGGCAGGCTTGGGGTTGGCTGTCGTACAGCCACACCAGGCTGTCGGCTTGGGCGCAAATTTGGGCGATGCCTCGGCCCATGGCACCTGTGCCCACGATGCCCACGGTTTGAAATGCATGTTTCATAGGTCTCCATTATGGCGCTTGCGCCATGACACAATGGCCCCATCACCACACGGAGACATTCATGACCCTCAAACTTTGCGGCTTTTCACTGAGCAACTACTACAGCAAATTGAAGATGCAGTTGCTGGAAAAAGGCATCGCCTTCGAAGAAGAAACGGTCTGGGTGGGCAACACCCACCCCAAGTTGATGGATCGCTCGCCCATGGGCAAAGTGCCCTTCATTGAAACCGAGCAAGGCGCTTTGTCCGAGTCCATGGCCTGCGCCGAGTACATCGAGCAGCGCTGGCCGCAAACGCCCCTGTTGCCCGCCGATCCTTTTGCGGCCGCCAAGGTGCGTGAATTGATCATCTACCTTGAACTGCACATTGAGTTGGTCGCTCGCGAGTTGTATGGCGAAGCCTTTTTTGGCGGCACCGCCAGCGAAGAGGCCAAAGCGCGGGTGCGCCGTTTGTTGCCCAAGGGGGTCGCCGCCTTTGATCGCTTGGCCTCGTTCGCCCCTTATGTGGCGGGCACAAGCTTTGGTTTGGCCGATTGCGCCGCGGCCATTCACTTGCCCCTGGCCGCACAAGCCTGTCAAAAGGTGTTGGGCGAAGACTTGGTGACGCCGGCCTTGCCTCGATTGGCGGCCTACATGGAGCTGATCAAATCGCGCCCCAGCATGCAAAGGGTCAATGCCGATCGCAAACAAAACGCCATCGAGATGGCGCAGCTTCGGGCCGCCAAAAGCGCTTAGGCTCTGCGCCGCATTTGCAAGGCGCCAGGGTTGACGATGTTCGTTGGGGTGCCTTGGATGAAGTTGATCACGTTGTCAAAGGCCGCGCCAAAGTACAGCTCGTAGCTGTCTTGCTCGACGTAGCCGATGTGCGGCGTGCAAATGCAGTTCTCTAAGCGCAACAACGGGTGGCCTTGCAAAATCGGCTCACTCTCGAACACATCGACCGCGGCCATGCCTGGGCGTCCCCGGTTCAAGCTGGCGATCAAGGCATCGGGTTCGATCAACTCGGCCCGTGAGGTGTTGACCAACAAAGCGTCGGGCTTCATCCAGGACAAATCGTTTTGTGTCACGATGCCTCGGGTCTCGGGCACCAAGCGCAGGTGCAAGCTGAGCACATCGGCGGTGCTGAAAAATGCTTCGCGCGAAGCGGCCACCGCCAATCCATCGCCCATGGCGCGATGGCGCGCAGCCTCACTGCCCCACACCATGACCTGCATGCCAAAGGCTTTGCCGTAACCGGCCAAGAGTTGTCCGATCTTGCCGTAGCCCCAAATGCCCAGCACCCGGCCTTTGAGCACATGACCGATGCCAAAATTGGCCGGCATCGAAGCCGCTTTCATGCCCGATTGTTGCCAGGCCCCATGCTTCAAAGAAGAGATGTATTGGGGCAGACGACGGGCTGCGGCCATGATCAAAGCCCAGGTCAACTCGGCCGGCGCCACCGGCGAGCCCACGCCTTCGGCCACCGCAATGCCCAACTCGGTGCAGGCCTCGACATCAATGTGCGCACCGACTTTGCCGGTTTGCGAGATCAGGCGCAGGCGGGGTAATTTTTCGACCAACTGACGGGTGATGTGGGTGCGCTCGCGAATCAAGACCAAGGCTTCGGCGTCTTTCAAACGCACAGCCAATTGACCCACGCCTTTGACGGTGTTGGTGTACACCTTGGCTGGGTAGGCCTCCAACTTGGAGGCGCACTTGAGTTTGCGCACCGCGTCTTGGTAGTCGTCCAGGATGATGATGTTCATGCGCCTGCATTGTGCCTTGTTCCAAGGCCAGCTGGCAGGCGAGGGGGCTGAAAAAACGGTCGATCCGTGCAGTGCGAGTGCACCCAAGCGTCATTGAATGCGCTCTTGTCCCAATGCTTCTAG
>CAWUNN010000436.1:0-2006 GCA_963923185.1 uncultured Limnohabitans sp.
TGGTGACGGCCAGCGCGCGCAGCTTGCCCGCCTTGATGTGGGGCAGCACGGGGGTGATGGTGTCAAACGACATGTTGATCTGCCCGCCGAGCAAGTCGGTGTTCAGTGGGCCACTGCCTTTGTAGGGCACATGCAACAGGTTGACCCCAGCCATGTTCTCGAACATGGCCCCAATCAGGTGTTGGGCCGTGCCGCTGCCGCTGGAGCCGTAGCTCCATTTGCCGGGTTCGGCCTTGGCCAGCGCCAACAACTCGGGCAGGGTTTTGGCGGGCACCGTGTGGTTGACCACCAGCACATTGGGCACCAAGGCCAAGATGCCAATGGGTGCCAAATCTTTTTGGAAGTCGTAAGGAATTTTTTTGTAGACACTGGCCACAATGGTGTGGTGCACCGCACCCATCAGCAAGGTGTGGCCATCGGGCTTGGCCTTGGCCACCACATCGGCACCCAAGGTGGCCCCCGCACCAGGCTTGTTCTCGATCACCACGCTTTGCTTCAAAGCCTGCGACAACTCGACACCGATGGCGCGCGCCAGCACATCGGTGGTGCCGCCTGAGGGAAAAGGCACGACCAGAGTGATGGCTTTGTCGGGCCAGTTTTGCGCCCAAGCCATGGGAATGCTCAAGCCCAGGGCCCACAGGGCAAGCCCACACCACCTGAGCAACCCGCGCAACCAGTGCCTGCGATCACGCCAGCTGCGGCTTGCACTGGCGTGCAATGGCGCTCGCGCATGGCGGGTCACGTGAGTGAGCGTGCGGTCGAGCATGTGAGAGATCAGGGGTGGAGATCAGCGCAGCGCCGCGCACACCGCTTGGGTCACATCGATGGTTTTGGCTTGGCCCCCCAGGTCGCCGGTGTGCAAAGCCGGGTTGGCGGTGACTTGCTCAATGGCGTGCATCAGGCGCTGGGCCGCGCTCTGTTCACCCAGATGTTCCAGCAGCATCACCACCGACCAAAAGGTGCCCACCGGGTTGGCCAGGCCTTTGCCCATGATGTCAAAGGCCGAGCCATGGATGGGCTCGAACATGCTGGGATAGCGGCGCTCGGGGTCGATGTTGCCCGTGGGTGCAATGCCCAGGCTGCCAGCCAAGGCGGCGGCCAAGTCGCTCAAGATGTCGGCGTGCAAGTTGCTGGCCACCAGCGTGTCCAGGCTGGCAGGGCGATTGACCATGCGGGCGGTGGCTGCATCGACCAGTTCTTTGTCCCACTTCACATCGGGAAACTCTTGGGCCACTTGGACGGCGATCTCGTCCCACATCACCATGGCATGGCGTTGGGCGTTGCTCTTGGTGACCACGGTCAAGAGTTTGCGCGGACGCGACTGGGCCAGCTTGAAGGCGTAGCGCAAAATGCGCTCGACCCCAGTGCGCGTCATGATGGTCACGTCGGTGGCCACTTCGATCGGGTGACCCTGATGGGCGCGACCGCCCACGCCGGCATACTCACCCTCTGAGTTTTCGCGCACGATCACCCAATTGAGGTCTTCGGGCTTGCAACGCTTGAGGGGCGCATCGATGCCGGGCAAGATGCGGGTCGGTCGCACGTTGGCGTATTGGTCAAAGCCTTGGCAGATTTTCAGGCGCAAGCCCCACAAGGTGATGTGGTCTGCGATGTGCGGGTCGCCAGCCGAGCCAAACAAGATCGCGTCTTTGTGACGAATGGCTTGCAGGCCATCGGCGGGCATCATCACGCCGTGTTGGCGGTAGTAATCACCGCCCCAATCGAAGTTTTCAAATTCAAAGGCAAATTCTCCACTGGCTTGCGCCAGGGTTTGCATGACCTGTTGGCCGGCGGGAATGACTTCTTTGCCGATGCCGTCTCCGGGGATGGTGGCGATTTGATAGGTTTTCATGGTGCAACAGTGCTCAGGGATGACCCTGATCTTAATGCGAATGCAAGACCCCTTTGTGGCGCTTGTCAAGCCCCATCTCAATCAAGCTGCAAACCAGCGGCCCCCAAGATCTGAGTCCAGTTGCGTATTTCGTCTGAGGTGTGCTGACCCAGCG
>CAWUNN010000437.1:0-2005 GCA_963923185.1 uncultured Limnohabitans sp.
CTTGGTCTTTTCGACCTCGCGTCCTTGGCGCACCAATTGATTGATGGTTGGCATTGAAAATACGTCCCTAAACGTGATTGAAACG
The DNA here is from genome assembly GCA_963923185.1 of uncultured Limnohabitans sp. GTDB lineage: Bacteria > Pseudomonadota > Gammaproteobacteria > Burkholderiales > Burkholderiaceae_C > Limnohabitans. The sequence goes on from CAWUNN010000437.1 coordinate 86, forward strand.
AAAACGTGAATCCCTTCGGCAAACGCCGAAAAGCCTTCTAGTGTAACACCTTTTGTGAAGTTGTTAAGGGTTTTCCTGACCCGTCACTTGATCCATAGGCGCAAAGCGTCCCAGGCTCGGCCCAAGACCCCAGACTCATCCACCGGGTTGAGCACCAACAGCTGCTTTTCTGTCAGTAAATGGTTCGCCATGTAGATTTTCATGCGTCCCACGGATTGCCCCAGCTTCAAGGGGGCGACCAAGGGGTCAGGTCGCAGCAATTCTGAGCGCAACAGCCTGACCTGGCCATTGGGCACGGCCACCACCAGCGGCTCGGGTCGACCCAAAGGAACCTGATTGTCACGCCCCTTCCAAACCGGCACCGAGGCCACCGGCTGGCGAGCCTCAAACAATTTCACGGCCTCGAACTCGGCAAAGCCCCAATTCAGCAACTTTTGACTTTCTTGGGACCTGATGTTCTCATTTGCAGCACCCAGCACCACCGCCAACATGTGGCGATTTTTCAAACCCGGCGTGTCTCGCGTGGCGGTGGCGACCATGCCATAACCGGCCTGAGGGGTGTATCCCGTTTGCATGCCATCCACGGTGGGGTCTCTGAACAGCAACAAATTGCGACTGGTGTCGTTGGCCGCAGGTGTGCCTGTCAAGTGGTACTTTTTGATGGCAAACATGGGCATGTGTTCTGGAAACTGGTGCCACAGGTTTTGCGCCAAGGTGGCCAAGTCCCGTGCGGTACTGAGATGCCCAGGTTCGGCCCATCCATCTGGGTTTTTAAAGGTGGTGCGGCTCAGTCCCAGAACTTGGGCCTGTTGGTTCATCAGCGCCACAAACCGCTCGGCACTGCCGGCCACGCCCTCGGCCAACACCATGGCGGCATCGTTGGCCGACTGCACGATCAAGCCCTTGAGCAAGTCTTCCACGGGCACTTGCATCTTGGGATCGATGAACATGCGTGCACCCGGCATCTTCCACGCTCTCTCGCTGACAGGCAGCGCTTGCTGCATGCTGATCTTGTGCGAACGCAAGGCATCGAACACCACAAAAGCCGTCATCAACTTGGTCATCGAGGCGGGCTCCACCGGCTCATCGGCGCGCTGCTCGGCCAACACCTGGGCGGCACTCACATCCATCAACACATACGCCTTGGCCGCCAACTCTGGCGCCGCCGGCATTTGTGCGGCGGCCCAACCCGCCCAAGCACACAGCGTGGCGAAAATAAAACACTTCATTGGGGTCAGACCCCAACGAATCGTGGTTTTTGGACAACTAAACATGGGCACTCAGATGTCGGCTGACCCAGCTTTTCAGTTGGGGCAGCTGGCCATGAAAAAAGTGGCTGCCGCCGGGCACGACCAAAATCGGCAGGCCTTGGGGTCGGGCCCAGTCCATGGCGCTGGCCAGGGGGACGGTGTCATCGGCCTCACCATGTATCACCAAGGTGCGCTCATGCAGATCGGCGGGAATCGGTGCCACATCAAAGCGCGATGCCGCCGTGCCCACCAGCACCACCTTTTCAATTTGGCGTTTCGGGTGCAAAGCCGCCACTGCGTGGCTGGTGACGTAGGCTCCAAATGAAAAGCCTGCCAAAGCCAACGGCCCCTCAGGGGCCCACTGCGCCACCAGATGCAGCAGGTCTTGGGCTTCACCCACTCCATTGTCGTGTTGCCCTTGGCTGGCGCCCACGCCCCGAAAATTAAAGCGAATGGTCACCCAGCCGTTTTGGACCAACGCTCGGGCCAACGTTTGCACCACCTTGTTGTCCATGGTGCCGCCAAACAAAGGGTGCGGGTGAGCAATCACAGCATGCCCACGCGGCTCGCCCTCTGGTCGGTCGCGCAGCGCTTCAATCAAGCCAGCTGGCCCGTGGAGCGTGAGTTTCTCGGTGTGGACATCTGTCTCTTATACACATCTCCGAGCCCA
>CAWUNN010000438.1:0-2004 GCA_963923185.1 uncultured Limnohabitans sp.
ACGTGCACGCGCACGTCAACCCGGCCTTGCGCGCCGTGACCTTGTCGTTCAAGCGAGTGGGACAAGCCCCCGGGGACGCCAGTGCCGATCAGCTCGATGCCGCAGCCGCTATGGTCGATCGCTACTCTTGCGGCGAGGCCCGTGTCAGCCACGAGCAAAACCTGTTGTTGCCTTGGGTGCGCGCCGAGCAATTGCAGGCCTTGTGGCAAGAGGCCCAAGCCCTGGGCCTGGCCAAAGCCAACATCGGCTTGGTCTCTGACATCATCGCCTGCCCAGGCGGCGACTATTGCGCCTTGGCCAATGCCCGCTCATTGCCCCTGGCCGATGAAATCATTGCGCGTTACCAAGACCTGGATGAGCTCGAAGACTTGGGCCCGATTGACTTGCACATCAGCGGGTGCATCAACTCTTGTGGCCACCACCACAGCGGCCACATTGGCATATTGGGCGTCGACAAAGACGGACAAGAGTGGTACCAAATCACCTTGGGTGGCTCGGACGGCTCGGCCCTGAGTGGGGCAGCCCAGCCCGGCAAGGTGATTGGCCCCTCATTTGCCGCCGCCGAGGTGTTGCAAGCCATTGAATCGATCCTGAACGTCTATGTGGACCAGCGCCAAGGGACAGAGACCTTCATCGCCGCCTTGCGCCGCATCGGCCATGAGCCCTTCAAGGCCGCAGCGCATCAGGTGCGCGTCATCACCGCCCGCGAAACCGTCTGATTTTTCCAGCAACCGTCATCATGAAACTTTTATCACACAGCCCCGAATCTGAGCCCGCTTTGAAGTTGGACAACACCGTGGACGCACAGTCGGTGAGCTTTGAAGACGCCCACGTCATCGAGTTGAATTTCCCCAAATTCACCGATGGCCGCGCCTACAGCCAAGCCCATGTGCTGCGCCGGCGTGGCTTTGCGGGCGACTTGCGCGCCACTGGCGAGGTGCTGGTCGATCAACTGGCGCAACTCAGGCGCTGCGGCTTCACCAGCGTGGTGCTGCGCGCAGACCAGTCGCTGCAAACCGCACAGCGATTGCTCGACATCGAGTTGCCGGCCTACCAAGGCGATGCGGTGCGCCCTCAACCCCATTTCTCTCGGAGCCACGTGGCATGAATGGCTTGCGCCCCCAACTCAAGGCGACCGAACGCCTGGCCCAGGCCAGCGCCGACTTTGCCGACAAACTGGCCCAAACCCAGGCGGTGCTGCGCCAAGCCAGCGCCGAGCACCGACAGATCAAACAAGCCTCTAGCTTGGGCGCCGAAGACGTGGTGATCAGCCATTTGATTGCCCAGCTGGGTTTGCCGATCACCGTGTTTGTGCTGGAAACCGGCGCCTTGCATCATCAGACTTTGGCCCTGCTCGAGCGCCAACAAGCCAGTGGCCGCTGGCAGCTGGAGGTCCATCAACCCGAGACCCGTGCCGTGATCCAGTGGGTGGCCCAATACGGCCAAGAGTCCATCAAGCAAAGCATCGAGCGGCGCAAAGACTGCTGCCGCGTGCGCAAGCTCGAGCCCCTGGCCCGCGCCTTGCAACATCAAACCGCCTGGATCACCGGCTTGCGTCGCGAGCAATCGGACGCCCGCGCCGACGTGCCACTGATCGACACTTCTGAGGTGGCGACTTTGGGGCGCACCAAATTCAACCCCTTGGCACACTGGAGCTGGGGCGATGTGTGGCACTTCATCGCCAGCGAACACATCGACTACAACCCCTTGCACGACGAGTTTTTTCCAAGCATCGGGTGTGCCCCTTGCACCCGCGCCATCAGCATGGGCGAGCCGTTTCGGGCGGGCCGCTGGTGGTGGGAAGATGAAACGGCCAAAGAATGTGGCCTGCATGTGAGAACAGCATGAACGCCATCACCGACAACCCACACCTGACGCACATCGACAACGGCCACTTGGATGCGTTGGAAGAAGAAACCATTTTCATTTTGCGCGAAGTCGCCGCGGTCTTTGAGCGCCCCACACTGTTGTTCTCGGGCGGCAAAGACTCTTTGGTGACTGTCT
>CAWUNN010000439.1:0-1998 GCA_963923185.1 uncultured Limnohabitans sp.
TGGTGGTCGGGTTGGTGATGGCGTTCAGGGCACGGGCGTGCTTGATGATGCCGCCAATGTAGTACAGGGCAAAATCGCTCAGGCCAGCGTAGCCATTGCCTGCGAACAGGTTTTTGCCACCCTTCCAAATGGACTGGTGCACGTGCATGCCCGAGCCATTGTCACCCACCAACGGTTTGGGCATGAATGTGGCGGTCTTGCCGTAGGCATTGGCCACGTTCCAAACCACGTATTTCAGCTTTTGAGTCCAGTCAGCGCGTTCAACCAAGGTGCTGAACTTGGTGCCGATTTCGTTTTGGCCAGCACCGGCCACTTCGTGGTGGAACACCTCGACGGGGATGCCCATTTCTTCGAGCAACATGACCATCTCGGCACGCATGTCTTGGGTGCTGTCCACGGGAGGCACGGGGAAGTAGCCGCCTTTGACGGCAGGGCGATGGCCACGGTTGCCACCTTCGAGTTTGGCACCACTGTTCCAAGGGGCTTCGTATTCATCAATCTTGAAGAAAGCGCCACCCATTTCGTTGGCAAAAGTCACTTGATCAAAAATGAAAAACTCAGGCTCGGGACCAAAGTAAGCGGTGTCGCCCAAACCAGAGGCCTTGAGGTAGGCTTCAGCGCGCTTGGCAATCGAGCGGGGATCACGGTCATAGGCCTTGCCATCACCGGGTTCGAGCACGTCACACGACAACACCAAGGTCGACTCTTGGAAGAACGGATCAATGAAGGCCGTGGTCGAGTCGGGCATCAACAGCATGTCAGAGGCTTCAATGCCTTTCCAGCCAGCAATGGATGAACCATCAAATGCATGACCATCGGTGAATTTGTCCTCATTGAATGCCGACAAAGGCACGGACACGTGCTGCTCTTTGCCACGGGTATCGGTGAAACGGAAATCAACGAACTTGACCTCGTTGTCCTTCACCATCTTCATCACGTCTGCGACGGTCTTGGCCATCAAAATCTCCTGAGAGTCGGTAGGTTAGAAAAAATTTGCAGGAATACCAGCAGAAATTGTGCCAAGTCCATCACGGCGTGGGATCGGCAACAAGATCACATTGTGCCTTGCGAAACACACCAAAATCGGCCTGCTGTCGAGAAATCATAGCACCAAATTGGTGCATCAAGAACTGCGCACCAATTCCGGCCCTAATTTTGCACCAAAGACGTGCAACTCATTGAGCATGGCTGGATAAGCACGTTTCACATCTTCGGTGGCGCCCTTGACGCCCAACTCGATGTGGCGCCCATGCTCGGGGTGATCGACACTGGGCAGACTGAACACCTTGACGCCTGGATGGTCGGCCTCCAGGCGCTCCATGATGGGCGTGAGTGCGGCCTCCATGGCGCCGTAAACGATGATCGACTTTTCAAGATAAGCCGCTTTTTGAAACAGGTGGCTGTAATGGGTGTCCAACACCCACTCGATCATCGGCCAGGCCATGACCGGGAAACCCGGTACGAAGTGCACGGCGGCCGATTGCAAAGTGGCGCCGGGTGAGACACAGGTAAAACCCGCAATCTTGTTGTACGGATTGGGAATGAGTTGGGCGCTGCTGGGGAACACGCCCATGTTCAGACGATGGATGTTGTCTGAACGATCGGGCTCATAAGGCACGCCCTGCTCTCGGGCCACGTCTTGCATGCGTTCGCGAATCAAGGCCTCGGCCTGGGGATGCAAGACCAAGTCTTGCCCCAAAGCTCGGGCGGCACATTGCCGGGTGTGATCGTCGGGTGTGGCGCCAATGCCACCGGTGGAAAACACCACGTCGCCGCTTTCAAAGGCACGCTTGAGCGCTCGAGTGATGCGCTCTGGGCTGTCCCCCACATAGTCGGCATAGCTCAAAGTCAAGCCTCGGGCACTGAGCAGTTCAATCACCTTGCTCATGTGTTTGTCAGCGCGTTTGCCGGACAAGATTTCGTCCCCCACGATGATCAAACCGAAATCGGGTCTTTTGGGAGGGTTGGCGTTTGGATTCATGGTCGTGATGTTAAGGC
>CAWUNN010000440.1:0-1989 GCA_963923185.1 uncultured Limnohabitans sp.
GGTGCTGTCTTCTTTGGCCGCATTGTTGGCACCTGCAGTGGCCGCAGGAGCCGCCGGCGGGGCTTGTGGCGCCGTATTGGACAGGGTACCGGGCACGCCTTCGGCCGCTGATTTGCCCATGCTTTTGTCTTCGCTCAATGCTTCTGAGCGGGTCTTGGGCCCTTTGTTGCGCGTGTCAAAATCTTCGGCGGTGATCTCGGTCTGGGTGAAATCCATGGCGATGTTGACTTGCGAGGTCAAATTGGCCGCACCGACAAATGGGCTCAGGATCTCACCGATGCGTTCACGGTAAAGCTCTTCCATTTTTTGCTTGTGGGCCGATTGGGCTGCATTCAGGCCCATGTTGGCATCGCCAGAGGCGTTGGTGTAGAGCCGGCCTTGGTTGTCCAAAATGGCCACGTTGTCGGTGGTCATCAGAGGCACGCTGGCAGCCACCAAATTGACGATGGCTTGCATCTGCGAGGGCGACAACGCTCGGCCCGGAAATGGCGTCACCACCACCGAAGCTTTGGGCGGTGTTCGATCTCTGACAAAGGCCGATTGTTTGGCCAACGCCAGGTGCACACGTGCCGATTGCACCGAATCGATCGAGGTGATGCTCTTGGCCAGCTCTTGTTCCATGGCATTGACGTAACGCACCTGCTCCATGAATTGGCTGGTGGTCATGGCCGACTGTTCTTTCAGCGCCTCGATGCCTGTGTTGCTGGATTTGGGCAAGCCTTTGGATGCCAAGTAGATCCTGGCTTCGTGGTAACGGTCTGCGGGCACTGTGATCTGACCGCTAGAGGGATCCAAAACGGGCTTGAAATCGCCTTGACGCAGGGCTTCCATGGCGCTTTGCTGATCGGCCTCGCTCATCGAAGTGCCCATGGCTCGGTAGGCCGGTTTGTTGACCCACACGTAGCCCAAGCCAAACAAGGCGATCACCAGCACGATCCAGGCCATCGGCACGTATTTTTTGATCTCGGGTTGATTGACAAACCTTTTGATGGGCTCCAAAGGGCCGGAAGATGCCAAAGTCATGCCACCCGCGTTGGCCGCCAGCGGGGCGGCAGTGGTGGTCAACTCTGAATTGCTTGACGGGTTGGTTGCCAAACCGGGTTGAAAAGCTGCAGTGGTCGTGGCCATGATGGTGTTCTTTCCTGCGCGTGGTCTTCAGTTCAGACGGGCATGTTCAAAATGTCTTCGTACGCTTTGAGCACTTTGTTGCGAATCTGCAAAGTGGCCTCGAACGCCATGGATGACTTTTGCATGCTCAGTACCACATCGGTCAAAGGGATTTTTTCGCCGCGCTCGTAGGCATCGGACTTTTGGTTGGCGTTCATTTGCAACTGATTGACACTTTGCAAGGTCGATTGGATCGCTTGCATGAACGAAGGGCCTTGCGCTGCACCCGTGGTGCCGACCTGTTCTTGAGTGCCAGCACTGGCCTGTGCCTGATAGGCACGCAAGGTCTGCAACATGGACTGGATGTTCGCCTGTGAGTTGATTTTTTCCATGACGGCCTCTCACTTTCATCCGCCAATGGCATAGGCCACTGTGCAATGGCTGCCCAGGGCGGGTTCTTGGGGTTTGGTTTTCAACTTGGCCAACTTGTAGCGCAAGGTTCTGGGGCTGATGCCCAACTTGCGAGCGGCCTCAATGCGGCTGTCGGTGCTTTGGATGGCGGCCATGATCAGCTGCAGTTCGTTCGATTTGACCGCCGCATGCAAGCTGTCGGCAGGCAAAGACCTGATTTGCTCGGCCACATGCGAAAAACCGTGCACAGGCTCTTGCGGGTCTGAAACGCTGTTGGGGTCCAACTCGGCTGGGTGAGCGGGGTAGGCTGTGCCGGGGTGGGCATGCACACCAGGCTGCGCACTGCCGTCTAGGTTGGCGTGTTCACTTGGTGCATGCAAGGTGTCAGCGCCTTGGAGCACAGAGATGTCATCGAACATCAGGTGTTGGGGCTCGATGCAATCGTTTTGGCAAAGGACCACCGCACGTTGC
>CAWUNN010000441.1:0-1985 GCA_963923185.1 uncultured Limnohabitans sp.
CTCATAGAATTCGGCCAGCTGCGGGCCGGACTGCATGCCCTCGGCCTTGTTGGCCACCAACAGACAAGACTTGCCCAGGCGTCTCAAGTACTTGGCAATGTCATGGTCTTGTGCCGACAGACCCTCGCGGGCATCGACCACAAAGATCACCGCATCCGATTCGGCCACTGCTTGTTGAGTTTGTTTGGCCATCTCCATGAAAATGCCGCTGCTCGCGTCGGGCTCAAAACCGCCGGTGTCGATCACGATGAACTCGCGCGGTCCCAGCTTGGCATTGCCGTAATGTCGATCACGGGTCAACCCGGCGTAATCGGCCACAATGGCATCCCGCGATTTGGTGATGCGATTGAACAGGGTTGACTTGCCCACATTGGGACGCCCGACCAAAGCGATGACTGGTTTCATGTCAGTGTCAAGGGCTGGTCAGAGCCCTCACCATGCCCTTGCGAGTCACCAACAACACGACGCCTTGGCGCTCGATGGGGGGTGCGGCCAGTGGGCTGCCATCCAACATGCCGCGGTACATCAGTTGACCATTTTGTGGGTTCAACAGATACAGCAGCCCCTCATCATCGGCCACCCAAATGTGGCGTTCGGTGGCCAGTGGAGCTGACAAATGGCGGTATTTCAGCGCATCAGACTCCCACAGACGGTCGCCACTGTCCCTTTGCCAAGAGACCACCAAGCCATTGGCCTCGGTCCCGACCACGCGGTTGCCAAACCCAGACAAACCTTGCTCACCTTGCGAGGTGCGCGACCATGCCACTTGTCCTTTGCTGGCCTGAACGCAACCGACCTGAGACAAATAAGCTCGGGCACATAGATAGGGGTCAGATCGGAATGTCAAGCCGACCACATCGACCAAGCGTTCAAGGTCATTCAAACCACGCGGGGTGGCCAATGGGGCTTCCCACGCGATGCGCCCCGTGGTTGGATCAAAGCCGGCCAAGCGACCTGACAAACCGGCCACCAAGGTGTTTCCATAAGCCATCAAGGTGCCCGATTGGCGCAGCACCAAGGGCTCACCTGTGCGCGCTTGGCTCCAAATCAGGCGCCCACCCGCTCCGTCAAAGGCCTGTACGGTGCGATCGGCCAACAGCACAAACACCCGTTCACCGGCCACCAATGGACTGGTGTAGACCTGAGCCGAGAGGGTTTTGCGCCAAATTTCGCGACCCTTTTCAATGGCGATCAATACATTGTCGCGTGTCACCACGGCATGGCGTTGGCCATCGCTGCCCACGCCCGCCGACAAGGCCGCATTCAAGGTGACGCGTTCAAGCACTTGACCATCGCTGAGCTTCAAGGTGATCAATTCACTTTGATCAGTGGCCAGCACCACGCGCCCATCCGAGGTCAAAGCAGGCACCATGTTGCTGCTGACCTTGCCCAGGTCCAAACTCCATAAGGTATTGACCGTCGCAGGGTTGGCAATGGCTGGGGGTTGCACGGGCTTGGGCCTGGATGTGCTGCTGCAACCCACACAGAGCACGAACAAGCTCAACAGCCCTGCCCCCAAGCCCCATGGTCGCCAAGTGAAAAGTGGCATCATTTCTCCTGCAGGGCTGCGCCCAAGGATGACAGCTTGGGCTCCAGCCAGCGACGCTGGGAGGGGTCCAAAGAGGGGTCTTTCAAGGCTTTTTCGTAGGCGACCTTGGCTTGCTCTTTTTGGCCCTGCAAGGCGGCCCAATCACCGAGGCGTTCGTCAAATAAAGCCTGGAAAGCAGAAGGCACCGAAGCTCCGGTCAGACTCTCTTTGGCTGCAGCCCAATCTTGGGCCTGAATTTGCAGACCCGCCAATCGCCAACGCGCCAGGGCTTTCAGGCCCTCGTCATCGGCGTGTGTGACGACAAACTGAAGTGCAGCCTTGGCTTTGTCCGTTTGACCTTGAGCTTCAAAGGATTTGGCGGCCAACAAAGAAGCATGATGGGTGATGGCCACAGAAGCAAATCGGCTTCTGTCTCTTATACACATCTGACGCTGCC
>CAWUNN010000442.1:0-1983 GCA_963923185.1 uncultured Limnohabitans sp.
CTAGTAACATGCGCACTCAGACGTCTTCAGCCCCCTCTCGCAGTTTCGGATCCGAAGAGGTGAGTACCTCGGCCATGCGAAAAATCAGAGTTTTGCTGGCCAACGCCAGACACGGCACCTTGACCATGCAAGGCCCAGATGGGCAGACTCGTGTGCATGGCTCAGGAGATGCGCCCCACGCCATGATCATGGTGCACGATGCAGTGGTTTTTGACATGGCCTTGAAATCTGGTGACATTGGCTTTGCCGAGGCCTATATCCAGCACCTGTGGAGCACGCCAGATTTGAGTCAACTGTTGCAATGGGCCTTGGTCAACCGAAGGGCCTTGGAAGAGGTGATTTACGGGCGTTGGTGGGGCCGTTTGTTTTATCTTGTTCGACATTGGTCACGCCGCAACACCAAACCCAATAGCGAGCGCAACATCCATGCCCACTATGACTTGGGCAATGCTTTTTACCGCTTGTGGCTGGACCCCAGCATGAATTATTCGTCGGCCTGGTTTCAGGGCGACCCCAATCAACCGCTGCAACAGGCGCAACAAGCCAAAATGGCGCGTGCATTGCAAATGGCAGGCGTCACAGCCGGGTCCCAGCAACGTGTGCTGGAAATCGGCTGTGGCTGGGGTGCAGTGGCTGAAATGGGGGCGAGCGCGCTGGGTGCCAGCATGACGGGTGTCACCCTCAGCCATGAGCAATTGGCCTGGGCCAAAGATCGTCTGGCACAAGCAGGCTTGGATGCCGATTTGCGATTACAAGACTACCGCGACATCGATGATGAGCCATTTGATGCCATCGTCTCGATTGAGATGCTCGAAGCGGTAGGCCAAGCCTACTGGCCGACTTACTTCAAGACGGTGCACAGGCTGCTCAAGCCTGGTGCAAAAGCTTGCATTCAGACCATTGTCATCGATGACCACTTGTTTGATCGTTACGTTCGCGGCACCGATTTCATTCAGCAGTACATTTTTCCGGGGGGCTGTTTGCCCAGCCCATCCGAATTCAAACGCTCGGCCCAGCTAGCAGGCTTGCAAGTGGTGGATGCCCATGGTTTTGGTCGCGACTACGCACACACTTTGCGCTTGTGGCGGCAAGACTTTTTGGCTCGACGTGATGAAGTCTTGTCTTTGGGTTTTGACGATGCCTTCATGCGGACCTGGGAGTTTTATTTGGCGTACTGCGAAGCGGCCTTTGAGCAAGGCAACACCGATGTGGTGCAATACACCTTGTTGAGGCCTGAACACACATGAAGCGCAGACATTTATTGGCGGCAATGGCCGCACCCGCGATGCTGACGGGCTGTTCCACCCCCAACGTCGAGACCTACAAGGCCGAAAAGCCCGAACTCGATTTGCGCCGTTATTTTCAAGGCAAGGTGGATGCTTGGGGGCTGTTCACCGACCGTTCGGGTCAAGTGGTCAAGCGCTTTGTGGTTGAAATGGATTGCAGCTGGCAAGGCCAAGAGGGTGTCTTGGACGAGCGCTTCACGTATTCGGACGGCACTTTGCAACGCCGAATTTGGCGCTTGCAAGATCAGGGTCAAGGACATTACACGGGACGTGCAGACGATGTGATCGGCCAAGCCCAGGGTCAATCTTCGGGCAATGCTTTCAACTGGCATTACACCTTGGCTTTGCCTGTCGATGGCCGAATTTGGCATGTCCAGTTCGATGATTGGATGTACCTCATGGACCCGCAGACCATGATCAACAAGGCGCGCATGAGCAAGTGGGGCATTCATTTGGGCGATGTGACCCTGGCTTTCACGCGCAGAACTGCATAAAGACCATGGCAGCGATGAACAAACCCATTGAAAATTGGCAAGGCCGCAGCGTGTGGTTGGTGGGTGCATCCACGGGCATCGGCAAGGCTTGTGCACAAGCTTTGTTGGCGCAAGGGGCTCGGGTGGCGGTGTCGGCTCGTCAAGCCACCTTGTTGCAGCAACTTTGCCAAGGGCAATCGAACGCCTTGGCGGTGCCGTGTGAT
>CAWUNN010000443.1:0-1980 GCA_963923185.1 uncultured Limnohabitans sp.
GATCGTCGGCAGCGTCAGATGTGTATAAGAGACAGCCAAAGGGCGATTGGACAAGGTGTGCGGTGCGATCGGCACCATGACCCAACTGGACAAATTGGGATAGAGCAAAGGGCCACCTGCTGACAAGGCATAGGCGGTCGAACCCGTGGGCGTGGCGATGATCAAACCATCTGCTCTTTGGCGAGCAATGAAGTGATCGTCAACCATGACCCGCAACTCGACCATGCCAGCGGTTGAGCCCCGGTTGACCACCACGTCGTTCATGGCCAAGGCTTCAAACACACAATGACCGTCGCGCCAGACTTTGCCGTGCATCAAGGTCCGTTCATCGATGGCGTACTGGCCCCGCAACATGGGGCGCAGCACCTCTTCGATTTGATCCAGCGGGATGTCCGTGATGAAGCCCAGCCGACCTTGGTTGATGCCAATCAGCGGCACGCCATGGGGCGCCAACTTGCGACCATAACCCAACATGGTGCCATCGCCGCCCACCACCACGGCCAGATCGCAGTCGCGTCCGATGTCGTCCACATTCAGGGCCGCGTAGCCTGGCAAGCCCGCATTGGCTGCGGTTTCGCGCTCGAGCACCACCTCGCAGCCCATGGTGTGCAAAAAAGCAGCCAGTTTGTCCAATACCTGTCGCGAAGACGGTTGCATCCCACCCGCCACCGGCAGCTGGTGTTTGCCAATCAGGGCGATGTTTTTGAATTTGCTCTTCATGGTCATTCGCTTTCAAGTCCAATTAAATCATTAAAATGGTTCTTCATCATGAACTCTCTCGACGAACGCGCCCATTTGTTGCTCAAAATCCTGGTCGAGCGTTACATCGACGATGGCCAGCCTGTGGGTTCTCGCACCCTGTCCAAAGCGTCTGGTCTGGATTTGTCGCCTGCCACGATCCGAAACGTCATGTCCGACCTGGAAGAGTTGGGACTGATTGCCAGCCCACACACCTCGGCTGGCCGGGTGCCCACTGCCCGGGGCTACCGGGTGTTTGTGGACACCATGCTCACGGTCAAGCGCGAGCAACTCTCGGCCACCCCCAGCCTGGCCCCTGATCAGCCACAAAAAGTCATTGCCAACGCCGCCAGCTTGTTGTCCAATCTCTCGCAATTTGTGGGGGTGGTCATGGCGCCGCGCCGTGGCACCGTGTTTCGTCACATTGAATTTTTGCGTTTGTCCGATCGGCGCTTGCTGGTGATCATCGTCTCGCCCGATGGCGATGTCCAAAACCGCGTTTTGTTCACTGACTTCAATTACAGCCAGACTCAGCTTCAAGAAACCTCCAATTACCTCAATAGCCACTTCAGCGGGATGGCCATCGAGCAGGTTCGCGAACGTTTACAAGCCGAGGTGGACCGTTTGCGTGGCGAAATCGCCAATTTGATGCAAGCGGCGGTGCAAGTCAGCTCTGAGGCCTTGTCCCAGGCTCAAGATGAGGTGGTGATCAGTGGAGAGCGCAATTTGCTGGCGGTGTCTGATTTCAATCAAGACATGGGGCAGTTGCGCCGGGCTTTTGACTTGTTTGAGCAAAAGGCTCAGTTGATTCGGCTGCTGGACAACTCGGCTCAGGCGCATGGGGTGCGCATCTTCATTGGCGGTGAAAGTCAAGTGGTCCCGGTCGAAGAACTGTCGGTGGTCAGCGCCCCTTACGCCGTCAATGGCGAAGTGGTTGGCACGCTGGGAGTGATTGGCCCGACCCGCATGCACTATGACCGCATGATCCAAATTGTCGACATCACCGCCAAATTGGTCAGCAACGCCCTGAGTCAGAAATAATCACCATGCTTTTGTTGTTGTCACCTGCCAAGTCTTTGGATTACGACACCCCATGGATGGGCGTGCCGCACTCACAACCCCAATTCATTGCTCAGTCGGCTGAACTCATTCAATTGCTGCGCACCCGAAAAGCAAGCGACTTGTCCGAACTGATGGGCATCAGTCCTGCGTTGGCCGATTTGAATGTGGCTCGCTACAAAA
>CAWUNN010000444.1:0-1978 GCA_963923185.1 uncultured Limnohabitans sp.
AAGAGACAGAAGTCGGCCGTCATCAAAGCCTGGACCCCCTGGGTGATTTTGACGGTGTTTGTCTTTGCGTGGGGCTTGCCCGCGACCAAAACCTTTTTGAATGGTCTGTTTGCACCCAAGTTCGCCATCGAAGGTTTGCACAAGCTGATCGAGAAAATGCCCCCCGTGGTGCCCAAGCCCACGACCGAGGCGGCCGAGTATGTCTTGAACTTGTTGTCGGCCACGGGCAGCGGCATTTTGTTGTCGGCCGTGGTCGGTGGTTTGGTGATGGGCTACAGCCTGAGCGCCTTGGTGCGCGCTTATGGCAAGACCTTGGTGCTGGTGCGTTATTCGCTGTTGACCATCGTGCTGATGCTCGCCTTGGGCACCTTGACGCGCTACTCGGGCTTGGACACCACCTTGGGCTTGGCCTTTGCCGCCACGGGCATGTTCTACCCCTTCTTTGGCACCTTGATGGGCTGGCTGGGCGTGGCACTGACCGGATCTGACACGGCCTCGAACGTGCTGTTTGGTGGCATGCAAAAAGTGGCCGCCGAGCAATTGGGCTTGTCGGCCAACTTGATGGGGGCCGCCAACAGCTCGGGGGGCGTGATGGGCAAGATGATCGATGCCCAATCGATTGTGGTGGCCTCGACTGCCACGCGTTGGGTGAACCACGAAGGCGACATCTTGCGCTATGTGTTCTTCCACTCGATTGCGCTGGCTTGCCTGGTGGGCATTTTGGTCAGCTTGCAAGCCTATGTGTCGCCCTTCACACAAATGGTGATCGGCTAAAGACCCTTGATGCCAGCCCTTAGGGGTTGTGCATCACCATGCTGGGCTCGATGGAGGCGATGCTGGGCGCGCCCATCTGCTGCATGATGGCGATGAGCTCGGTCTTCAAAATCTCGAACACCCGCTCGACCCCCGCTTGACCAAAGGCGCCCAAGCCCCACAGATAGGGGCGTCCGATGCACACCGCATCGGCGCCCAGCGCCAGCGCTTTGAAGATATCGCTGCCACGGCGAATGCCACTGTCAAACAAAATGGGCACTTTGCCCCTGGCCACTTGGGCAATTTCGGGCAAGCACTCGATGCAACCCCGACCACCATCTTCGCTGCGTCCGCCATGGTTAGAGACGTGAATGCCGTCCACCCCATATTTCAGACACAACAGCGCGTCTTCGCGGGTTTGGATGCCCTTGACCACCAGCTTCATGTCGGTGACGTCGCGCATTTTTTGGATGAACTCCCAGGTCATGTTCGAGGAGGTCATGCTGCTGACTTGGCTGAAATCCAAGCCGTCGTAGATGGGTCGCTCAAAGCGGCTGCCTGGGCCATGGGCATGGCAGACCGAGCAGTCGCGCGGGTCTTGGCGTTTGAGACGGGCAAAGGTCTCTTGGTTGCGACCGCCGTTGCGATCGACGGTGATCTCCATCACCTTGACACCCGCACGCTGCACCCGTTTGGCGATTTGCTGCGCAATGTCCACGCTGGAGGTGGCATACAGCTGAAACCAGACCTCGCCTTGGCGCGCGGCCACCACCTCTTCGATGGTCGATGCACCGGCGCTGGAGAGGATGTTGAGGTACCCGCCTTGACGCGCGACCCGGGTGACGGCCACCTCACCGAGCGGGTCATAGGCTTTGTTGCCACCGGTGGGCGCAAAAATCAGTGGGGTATTCCAACGCGTGCCCAACAAGTTGACCGACAAGTCGATGCGGCTGACGTCTCGCATGCGCCTGGGCCTGAGGGCGAACTTTTGAAAAGAGCTGCGGTTGGCGCGCAAGGTCACCTCGTCATCGATGCCCGAGGCGATGTAGCCAAAATGGGCCCTGGGCAATTTGGCAAAGGCGGCGGCCTCGAAGTCAAACACGTTCAAGGCTTGAGCGGGGTTTTGAATCAGCTCCAGCGGTTCGGTGGGTGTCCAGACCATGGGGTCGGGTCGTTTGGCGCTTTGGCGGACCAACTCGGGGAGTGCCTCGGCCCAGGACCCCGC
>CAWUNN010000445.1:0-1968 GCA_963923185.1 uncultured Limnohabitans sp.
GTCAGATGTGTATAAGAGACAGATATTTTTGAGCCAGGCTCGACCATGAAGCCTTTTGTGATCTCACTGGCGCTCGAGCGCAAGGTGGTCACGCCCGAGACGGTGATCCAAACCGCACCCGGTAAATTGGCCATGGCTGGCCACGTGATCAGCGATTCGCACCCGCACGGTGCATTGACGGTGCGCGAGGTGATCCAAAAGTCCAGCAACGTGGGCACGGTCAAAATTTCATTGCAAATGCCGCCTGAGGCTTTGTGGGAGATGTTCACCTCAGTGGGTTTGGGGCAAAAACCCGATGTGCCATTTCCTGGTGCTGTGGCCGGTAAATTGCGTGCTGCCAACACATGGCGACCGATTGAGCAGGCCACCATGAGCTATGGCTATGGCCTCTCGGCCAGCTTGTTTCAGCTGACTCAGGCCTACACCATGTTTGCCCATGATGGCATGATGGTTCCGGTTTCGTTGCTCAAGCGCAAAGAGTCAGAGCCCCAAGTCGGTCACCGGGTGATTGCACCAGAGCAGGCCACAGTCTTGCGAGAGATGTTGCACACCGTGACGCTGCCTGGTGGCACGGCCCAAAAAGCCCAAACCATGGGCTATTCGGTGGGTGGCAAAACCGGCACAGCCCACAAGGTCGATGGCAAGGGCTATGGACACAAGTACCGTGGATTTTTTGTCGGTTTGGCCCCGATTGAAAACCCCCGTATTGCCGTGGGCGTGATGATCGACGAGCCCAGCGGCGGCGTTTATTTTGGTGGCGATGTGGCAGCGCCTGTGTTCAGTCAGACGGTTCAGCAAACCTTGCGCATGATGGGTGTTCAACCCGATATGCAAGTCAAACCGCAAATCGTGGCCAAGGCCGAACCGGAGTCGTTTTGATGCAAATCATGACCACGCCCGAACAAGCCGTGGCTTGGCTGCGCCAGCGTGGTGTGCGACGCTTGCATACCGACAGCCGCAAGGTGGATGCGGGCGATGCGTTTTTGGCTTGGCCTGGGGCGCGCCATGACGGACGCAGCCATGTCGATGCCTCGTTGCAGCGTGGAGCGGCCGCGTGCCTGATCGAAGCCGAAGGCTTCCAGCAAGACTTGACCACATCGATGACCCAGGTCTGTGCCACCTATCGACACCTGAAAGCCGCCTGTGGTCCCATTGCCGCAGAGTACTACGAGCATCCCAGTCGTCAACTCGATGTCTGGGCCATCACTGGCACCAATGGCAAAACCTCATGTGCTTGGTGGTTGGCCCAGGCTTTGGTGCGTGGGGGGCAACGCTGCGCGATGGTGGGCACCTTGGGGCTGGGTGAAGTGAACATCGGCTCGAATGGCAAAAGTCGACTCAACGGCCGCTCGACGGGTTTGACTACCCCAGATGCCGTCTTGCTGCAAGGTGCGCTCAGGGACTTTGTGCAAGCAGGCGTCAAGTCTTGTGTGATGGAGGCGTCCTCGATTGGCCTGAGCGAAGGTCGACTGGATGGCACTCGCATTCGATTGGCCTTGTTCACCAATTTCAGCCAAGATCACCTGGACTATCACGGCGATATGCAGTCTTACTGGCTGGCCAAGCGCCAATTGTTCGATTGGCCAGGGCTTGAGCATGCCGTGGTGTGCATCGATGATCCCAAAGGTCAAGAATTGGTGGCCTCGCTCAAGGCCGCCTCCAAACCGGTTCGCATTCACACCTATGGGTTGAGCGCAGGTGCCGATGTCTGCGCCTCGCAGGTGCGTTGGCGATCGGCGGCCGCTGGTTCTGACACATGGGGTCAACAACTGACCGTTCACCATGCGGGACGCAGTGTGTCCATGCAAATTCCCTGGCTGGGAGAACACAATGTGCGCAATTTGCTGGCGGTCATTGCGGCTGTGTGCGCCATGGGGCATGACTTTGAAAAAGCCTGTTCAATCTGTGCGTCTCTAGAGCCTGTGCCGGGACGCATGCAATCGATCACCAAGCCGGCAGCGCCGATGG
>CAWUNN010000446.1:0-1965 GCA_963923185.1 uncultured Limnohabitans sp.
TGTAAATGCCATGCTTGGCCAGCCGATCAATGGAGTGCATGAACAAGGTCGAACCCGCTTGGTAGGTGTGCAAGCCATCATCGATCATGAGGTCAAATGCTGATACGCCAATTTTCTGCCACAAATGCGCAATCGATGTGGGGTCAAGTTGATCGAGGTGATAGGTATGGATGCGCTCTTCTTGGAACAAAATGTCTTGATCGATGTCTGCCCCATGAATGGTTGCATGAGGAAAATAGTCGCGCCAGACTCGCAACGAAGCACCCGGCTTACCCAAGGCACCCATCGAAGATGGAATTTTGGTGTTGTTGGTGCCCAAACCACATTCAAAAACATGGTGTATTGCATGCCGGCAATGCGAAAACAGCCTGGCGTAATAGTCCGCATAGGTGTGGGCCGCCCAAGGGTAGGCATGGCCTGATTGAGTCAATGAACCTTTGTCAGAGCCATGGACATCACACAGCCCAGCGATCACACAGCGGGTGTTTTTGGGATAAGAGCTGACGATTTGGTGATCGAATAGCGATTCGAATTCCAGGTGATGTTTTGGAGTCATGGTGATGGGTGTGCAGGCGACTCCCGATCATACCGACACACAAAAAGACGTTGGCGGGTGTGCACTTAATTCAGCAGTGAAGGCAGCCAGGTGGCGATGCCAGGTAGCCAAAAGATGGCCAGCAACAAGACCAGGCTCATGGCCAAATAGGGCAGAACCGAGGTCAAGATGTGCAGGGTACTCACCTGTGGTGGCGCCACACCGCGCATCGTCATCAGCAGCAAGCCGTGGGGGGGCAACAGCAAGCCCAGTTGCATGCACACCAGGTACATCACGCCAAACCAGACCGGATCGATGGACAACAGGTTGATGATGGGCACAAAGATTGGCAGGGTGATCATCATCATGCTGACCTGGTCTACAAAGATGCCCAAAAAGATCAAACACAGCATCATGGCAGCCAAGATCATGTGAGGCGACCAGCCCTTTTGCGTGATCATTTGCACCAAGCCATTGCTGGCGCCAGAGAACGACAAAATCTGGGCAAAGGTGGTAGCGCCCAAAATGATGAACAAAATCATGCCCGAGATGCCCGCTGTGCCCCGCAGCGATTGCACCACTGCCTGCCAACTCAGGCGTCGGTACAAAGCCGCCAGCACCATGGTGGCAAAAGCCCCGATGGCCGCGCATTCGGTCGGAGTGGCCCAGCCAGCCGCCAGCGCAACCACCACAATGCCAAAAATCGATAAGGTGGGCAGCACATAGGCCACCAAGGGTTGCCAGCGCTGCCAACCTAGGTGCTGCTCATCTGTCGCTTCGTGCTCTGGGGCTAGGTTGGGCGTGATTTTCACTCTCACCATGATCCACAGCACAAAGGCCACGGCCAACAGCACGCCAGGCACCACACCGCCCAACAGCAACTTCGAGATCGAGATGCCCGACAAAGAACCCAACAGCACCGTCAAAGCCGATGGGGGTATCAGCATGTCCACCGCACCTATCGCCATGATAGGTCCCACCGCCATGGTGGGGTGATAGCCGCGTTGCAGCATGACGGGCAGCATCAAAGAACCCAGCATGGCCGTGGTGGCAATGGTAGAACCCGAGATCGCCGAGAACACCGTGCCCGCCACCACGGCCACCACTGCCAAGCGGCCAGGTACTTGGCGGATCAGCCGCTCAATGCCCTCTATCACCTTGAAGGCCAGGCCGGAGTGGAACAATATCTCGCCCATCAACACAAACAAGGGAATCGGGGTCAGCGAGAACGCCGCCACCGAACTCACACTGCTGCGCACCAGCTGTACCATTCCGGGCTCGCCGCCCATGTACAGCATGGCCCCCAGCAGGTTGACCACTAAAAATGTGAACGCCACTGGCATGCCTATGAACAGCAGCAAGGTAGAGCCCCCAAGCATCAGCCAAGCGGCAAGAGACCAACTGTTCATGACTTTGCCTTGTGCATGGGG
>CAWUNN010000447.1:0-1963 GCA_963923185.1 uncultured Limnohabitans sp.
ACTACATGGGTGATCGCATGGGCAATGGCTATACGGCCGATCATGGTGATGCCGCAGCATTGGGTGTGGCCATCCACCGTGCCTACAAAATGGCCGGCATCACAGATCCTGTCAAACAAATCGATGCCGCTGAAATTTACGCCCCGTTCAGCAACACCGAATTTCACGCCATCGAGGCTGCAGGTCTGGCACCCTTGGGTCACTCGCCCGCCATGCTGCGCGAAGGCATGTTTCACATCGGTGCTCAAAACCCAGTGAATCCATCGGGTGGCACATTGTGCGCCAACCCCATTGCTGCGACTGCCATGGTTCGTGTGGCAGAAGCAGCCTTGCAGGTTTGGGGGCGCGCAGGAGGACATCAAGTGCGCGGCGCTCGCCGAGCCTTGGGCACTGGCAATGGTGGCGATCACCAATTTTTCGGCGCCATGGTCGTCGAAGCTTGAACACTTGACTTGAATTGACAAAGGACTGAAAAATGGAACTGATGACTCGATCCGAACAATGGAACATCACATACAAACATGCACTGGGTGAAACAGCCAGCACGTTTTTTCAAAAATTGCGGGATGAGAAACAAATCTACGGTCGTCGCGATGCCAAATCTGGCCGCGTCCAAGTTCCCCCGCGCGCATTCACAGACGAAACCTTGTTGCCCACGACCGACTGGGTACCCGTGGGTCCCGAAGGAACCATCGAATGCTTCACCATTGTCTACTCGGCTTTCAAAGGGTTGCCTGATCCTCCGTATGCCTTTGGCTATGTCTTGCTCAAGGGCGCTGACACAGCCATTGGTGGGTACTTCAAAGGCATTGACCTCAGCGATGCGGCAAAAGCGGCGACGCAACTCAAAGTCGGTACACCCGTCATCACTCGTTTTGCCAACCAAGCCAGCGGCAATTTATCGGATTTCTGGTTTGAATTGGCCTGATCCAGCGACCAGAGTCGTGCCACCACCGAGTCAAACTGCATGAATGAGCCTTTGATCCTGTTGGAGAGCATTTTGCAAATGCTTTTAACCAGTTTGCAGATCGGTGTGGTTTATGGCCTGTTGTGCGTAGGTCTCGGTTTGATTTTCAGCATCATGCGGGTGATCAACTTTGCTCAAGGCGAGTTCATGATGCTGGGCATGTATGCCACCCTTTTTGCCTTTGGATTTTTCCATCTGGATCAAATCTTGGGCATTTGGGCAGGCTTGATGATGGCCGCGGTGATCGCGGCTGGCATGCTTTTTTTGTTGGCCTCTGTGTTGCACCCCACTTTGTTGGCCAGAGTCACAGGCTCTAAGGTCAGCGGGACAGAGGGAGATGGTCACTATCCACAGTTGACTTTGACACTGGGTTTGTCTTTGGTGCTGTCCAATGGCGGCTTGCTGGTCTTTGGGTCATCACCGCACACCATACAAACCGATCTTTCATCATCGGCATGGACCATCGGTCCGTTGTGGGGTGAAGATGTGTTGCTGTTTGTCAACAAAGCCCGCACTTTGTGCATGATGGTCGCCTTGGCGATGGTGGCGATGGTGACGGTTTTGATTCAAAACACCCGAATAGGAAAAACCTTGAGGGCAGCAGCTGACCATCCCGTGGCCGCCACTTACATGGGCATTGATGTCACCCGAGCACACCGCATGGCGTTTGCCCTGGGTGCTGCAGTGACTGGATTGGCCGGTGGTTTGCTGGCCTCTTCGTATCCATTTCAACCCTATGTCGGGACAGAATTCATTGTGATCATGTACACCGGTGCCGTGCTCGGCGGCATGGGCAGCATCAAAGGCGCTTTCTTTGGTGGTTTGATCATTGGCGTGATCCAGCAAATGTCCTCACTGGTTTTGCCGATGCAACTTCAAAGCACCGCCATTTTTGTGGTGTTCATTTTGACCCTTTTGTTGCGACCGCAGGGTCTTTTTGGAAAGAACGTGGACCGTGCATGAAATGACTCTGAGCTCAGTCGGATTGCGACGCCA
>CAWUNN010000448.1:0-1956 GCA_963923185.1 uncultured Limnohabitans sp.
GCTCGATTTCGGTGTCTACCCCAGCCATGATTTTGAGCAAGGTGGACTTGCCCGATCCGTTCAAACCCAGCACGCCGATCTTGGCTCCGGGGAAGAAAGACAGCGAGATGTCTTTCAAAATCTGGCGTTTGGGCGGCACGATTTTGCCGACCCGGTTCATGGTGAAAACGTATTGGGACATGTTGAGAGCCAAGTCAAAGGGGACGCAAGTGGTGCGTCAAACTGAGACCGATTATCGATGATAGAGCGCGCCCTGACGGGTTGCCTTGGAAATGTGCCACAATCGGCCTGGTTGAAGCCTCCAGTTGCCTCAACCACAGCGTACTTGCTGGAGCCGGGTCGCGGTCAGGTCTCAAGGCCACTGCGAATGTCACGCGCTCAACCCTTAACCTGATCAGCCTCAGACTGGGTGGCCCTCAAAAAGGGCCCATCGGGCTGGTTCCATGCGTCCTGGAATTTGACGCCACAACATGAACTTTGAAGACCTGAAACTGGCTCCGGCCATCTTGAAAGCCGTGCGCGAGCAAGGCTACGAAACCCCTACCCCGATTCAGCAGCAAGCCATTCCGGCCGTGCTGGAAGGCCACGATTTGTTGGCGGGTGCCCAAACGGGCACTGGCAAAACGGCGGCCTTCACCCTGCCCATGCTGCACAAACTGAGCATGGCGCGCAGCGTGACCAACCGCTTTGGCGTGTATGGCATTCGTGCACTGGTGTTGACACCCACGCGCGAGTTGGCGGCCCAAGTCGAGGACTCGGTGCGCACTTACGGCAAGCACCTGCAGTTGAGCTCGGCAGTGATTTTTGGCGGGGTTGGCATGAACCCGCAAATCGATCGATTGCAAAAAGGAGTGGACATTTTGGTGGCCACGCCCGGGCGCTTGCTCGATCTGCAGCAACAAGGACACCTGGATTTGTCCACGGTGCAGGTGTTGGTGCTGGACGAGGCCGATCGCATGCTGGACATGGGCTTCATCCACGATGTCAAAAAAGTGCTGGCCTTGGTTCCACAAGAAAAACAAAGCCTGTTGTTCTCGGCCACGTTCAGCGATGAAATTCGCGAATTGGCCAATGGCTTGTTGCGCAACCCGCAAAGCATACAGGTGACGCCGCGCAACACCACGGTGCAGTTGATCAGCCAACGCATCCACCCCGTGGGCAGGCAAAAGAAAAAAGCGCTTTTGGCGCACGTCATCGCCGAGCACAACTGGAGCCAGGTGCTGGTCTTTACACGGACCAAATATGGCGCCAATCATGTGGCCGACTTTTTGAACAAGCAAGGCATCACGGCCATGGCCTTGCATGGCAACAAAAGCCAGACCGCCCGAACCCAAGCCTTGGAGGGCTTCAAAACGGGTGAGTTGCGTGCTTTGGTGGCCACCGACATCGCCGCACGCGGCATTGACATCGATGACTTGCCGCACGTGGTGAACTACGAAATCCCCAACATCCCAGAGGACTATGTGCACCGCATTGGCCGCACGGGTCGCGCGGGCGCCAGCGGCGAGGCCGTCAGCCTGGTGTCTTTGGATGAAGAAGGGTTCATGAAAGAAATCGAGCGCTTCACGCGGCAAGAGATTCCAGTCCAAGTGATCGAAGGCTTTGGCCCAGAACCCGATGAACAGGCCGAGCCCATCGCCATGGGCCGCCAAACCCTGTGGGGCGGTTTGGGCAAACCCCCCAGCCGCGAGGTCATGGCCGCAGCGGCCCGTGCAGCCCGTCAAGAGATGATGGAGCGCATCCGCGAAAAGAAACAAACCGAAGGCAGCGCCCGGGGTGGCGCACGCCCCAACCGGGGTCCCCGCCCCAATGGTGCACGCGGCCCCAGGCCCAATGCCCAAGAAGGCGCAGCCCCCGAGTACACCGAGGGCACACCCGCCCAAGAGGGCTTGTCTGGCAACCCCCAAGCCGGTGTGGGCAGCGCACCAGCACCTCGGGGGGAACGCTCGGACGATC
>CAWUNN010000449.1:0-1948 GCA_963923185.1 uncultured Limnohabitans sp.
CATCAAGGCTGCGCCGATGCCAGAGGGCACGAACACATACACCGCATCGGGTTTGAGGTCACGCACTTTTTGCAAAAAAGGTGCGAAATCAGGATTGCGCATGGGCACACGCAACGATTCCAGCACTTGACCACCGTTCAAGATCAAGCGCTCTTTGAAGTATTTTTCTGCATCGATGCCAGGACCGTAATCGGCCACCAGCGTCACCGCTTTTTTGATGCCATTGCTGGCCGCCCAGTCACCCATGGCCACAGCGGCTTGGGGCAAAGCAAAACTGGTGCGAATCACAAATGGCGAGGCCTCGGTGATGCTGGACGTGGCCGCAGCCATGACCACCAAAGGGGTCTTGGATTGGGTGGCGATGGGGGCTGTGGCCAAAGCCAAGGGGGTCAGGCCAAAGCCTGCCAGCACACTGACTTTGTCATTGACCACCAATTCTTGCGCGATGCGCTTGGTGACGTCGGGCGCACCCGTGTCGTCTCTGAAAATCAATTCGATCTTTTTGCCCGCCACGCTGTCGCCATGTTGTGACAAATAAAGCTTGGCGGCGGCCTCGATTTGCTTGCCAGTCGAGGCAAAAGGCCCGGTCATGGGCAAAATGAAGCCGATCTTGAACGCATCTTGGGCACGGGCCGAGGTGCTCCAAAGCAAAGGGGCGCACAAAGCGGCGCACAAGAGGTGACGTTTTTGCAGCATGACGCTCTCCAAGACAGGGGGAGGCAAATTCTACAACTGGGTCTATACTGTCAAAATGAACCAGGTAGTACATTCTTTGGCGGCGCAAGGGCGCAGTCGGCGCAACGACCCCGAGCGCACCATGGCTGAAATTTTGCAGGTGGCCTTTGCTGAGTTTGCCGACAAAGGACTGGCCGGTGGTCGCATCGACGCCATCGCCGATGTGACTCGCACCAGCAAGCGGATGATTTACTACTATTACGGGTCGAAAGAGGGCTTGTATTTGGCAGTGCTTGAAGAGGCATACCGACGTACCCGCGAAACCGAAGGCCGCCTTAAGTTGGGCGATCTGGCGCCGCGCCAAGCCCTGGAGAAACTGGCGTCACTCACTTACGAGCGGCACCGTGAAAATGAAGACTTCATCCGTTTGGTGATGTCTGAGAACATCTTGCGTGGCGAATACATTCGGCAAAGCAAAGACATCAAAAAACTCAATTTACCGGTCATCGATGCCATCACCGAGCTTTATCAAAGGGGGGTGGCCGACGGCAGCTTCAGGTCAGGGCTGGATCCCATCGACATCCACGCCATGATTTCGGCTTTGGCGTTTTTCAACGTCTCCAATCGGCACACCTTTGGCGCCATTTTTCAGAAAAAAGCGGGGCAAGGCATGGCCCACACCCTGGGCCGCTCGCAGGTGGTCGACATGGTCATGCGCTATGTCTTGGCTCACCCATGAGCAGATTCATTAGGGTTTTTACTGATTTCATGAAACTAACCGGTTAGTACATTTTGGGTCTGACTGGAGCAAAACCATGCTGACTCGTTTTTTAAATCAATTGGGGGCCCTCATCGACGGGGTGCTGGCCTTCGCTTTGGCCTTGATGGTGGTGTTGGTGTTTGGCAATGTGGTGCTGCGCTATGGATTCAATTCGGGCATCACGACTTCTGAAGAGTTGTCGCGCTGGTTGTTTGTCTGGTTGACTTTTTTAGGCGCGATCGTGGCCATGAAGGATGGTGCCCATTTGGGTACCGATACGCTGGTGTCGCGGTTGCCCTTGCGGGGCAAGCAGGTGTTTTTTGTGTTGTCGCATGTCCTCATGTTGTATGCCTGCTGGTTGTTGTGGCAAGGGGCCTGGAATTTGGTGCAAATCAATCTTTCGGCCACCAGCGCGGTGATGGAAATCTCCATGGCATGGTTTTATTCGCCTGGCTTGGTCTTGTCGGCGCTGGGCGCCTTGGTGCTGTTCAATCAGTTGTGGCGCTTGGTCAG
>CAWUNN010000450.1:0-1947 GCA_963923185.1 uncultured Limnohabitans sp.
ACATGTACGAGCAAGCCATTGGCGATTGGCTGGCGGTGTTGCCCAAAGGGGTTTGAGCCACTAAAAGACCATTCGGTATTGAATGAAGCCGCTTTTTTGTGCGATGCGATCGTACAAAAGCATCGCGTCGGTGTTGGTTTCGTGGGTCAGCCAATGCACCCTGGATGCACCGCTTTCTTGTGCACGTTGGTAGACGAATTCAATCAAGGCCCGCCCAACGCCTTGTCCGCGAGCGGCAGGGCTGACAAACAAGTCTTGCAGGTAGACATAGTCGCCCACCGTCCAGCAGCTGCGATGAAAGATGTAATGCACCATGCCGATCAACTGGCCGTGCCATTCGGCCACCGCACAGTGCATGGGTTCTGAGGGCTCATGGAACCTTCTCCATGTGAGGGCGCTGGTGGCCGCTGCAATGTCGGTTTGATAAAACTGCTGATAGCCTTGCCACAAGGGCAGCCATGCATCATGGTCAGAGGGGTGAGCTGGGCGAACGTTCATGACTACTTCCTTGAACTGCAAGATACCACCATTCGTGGCAGTCTTGGCCGATGTGGGCCTCAAGGTGAGCGAATCGACCTGGATTCAAAAGTGGTTCACCTGCCATGGTCGCCACGGTTTGGATCACCAAGGGTTATGCTTGCATGATGACCACGACCGCAAGCCCCAAATCTTCCCCCATGGCCTTGTCGGGCTTGCTGCCGTTTTTAAGACCCTATCGCTGGCAGCTTGGGCTGGCTGGCCTGTTTTTGTTGCTGGCCGCGGCTGCCACATTGGCGTTTCCGTGGGCCTTGCGCCAACTCATTGACCAAGGTTTGAGTCAACCCGATGGTGCAGAAGTGTTGGCCGCTGGCTTTGTGCGTTTGTTTGGGGTGGCGGTGGCGTTGGCCGTGTTCTCTTCGCTGCGCTATTACACCGTCAGTTGGTTGGGCGAGCGCATCACCACCGATGTGCGCAACGCCGTGTACCGTCATGTGCTGAGGCAAAGCCCCTCGTTTTTTGAGAGCACTCAGTCGGGTGAGGTGCTGTCGCGTTTGACCAATGACACGACCTTGGTGCAAACCGTGGTGGGTTCTTCGTTTTCGATGGGGCTGCGCAATCTGGTCATGGGTGCAGGGGCCATGGCCATGCTGATCTGGACCAACCCATTGTTGATGTTGCAGGTGTTGGCGGTGCTGGTGGTGGTGGTGTTGCCTGCCGTCATGTTGGGGCGGCGGGTGCGCCGACTCTCCAGGGCCAGCCAAGATCGGGTGGCCGATGCCAGTGCCTTGGCTGGTGAGGTGCTCAATGCCATTCCGGTGGTTCAAAGCTACACCGCCGAATCGCGCGAGGCCGATCGTTTTGATCAGCGGGCTTGGCAAGCCATGGCCACCGCTTTGCGCCGCATCCGGGCGCGCGCCGTTTTGGTGGGTTTTGTCATCATGGCTTCCAGTGCGGTGTTGTTGTGGGGCTTGTACATGGGCACTTTGTCGGTGCGTGCTGGCACGACCAGCGCAGGGGTATTGGGGCAAACTGTTTTTTATGTGATCTTGTTGGCCAGTGCCTTTGCGGTGCTGGGCGAGACCTATGGCGACATGTTGCGAGCCGCTGGCGCCACTGAGCGCCTGATGGAGTTGCTGCACGCCCAATCCGAAGTGACAGAGCCTGCACATCCGAGCTCACCTCACCTGGCGGTTGGGGGCGCTGAGCTCAGTTTGTCGGGGCTGCGTTTTCATTATCCGACCCGCCCTGACACCTGGGCCATCGACGGCTTGAGCGGGCATGTGCCACGCGGCCGTACAGTGGCCGTGGTGGGACCCAGCGGTGCCGGTAAAACCACCTTGTTCGATTTGTTGATGCGCTTTCACGACCCGCAACAGGGCCAAATCACCTTGGACGGCATGCCCCTGTCAGAGTGGTCTTTGCAAGACTTGCGCCAGCGCATGGCCTTGGTGCCGCAAAGCCCAGTGA
>CAWUNN010000451.1:0-1946 GCA_963923185.1 uncultured Limnohabitans sp.
TGGGCATTGACCCCGACCGGGTGTACCGCACGGCGGTGGGCTTGGGTGTGGGACTCACCGCTTTTGGTGGCGCCATCATCTTGCCGTATCTGACGGTCTCGCCTGCAGCGGGCGAACAATTTGGCGTGCTGATGTTCACGGTCGTGGTGCTGGGGGGCTTGGGCAATGTGCTGGGCGCGGTGATCGGTGGCCTGGCTGTGGGTGTGATTCAATCGGTGTCGGGCCTGTATTTGCCCTTGCAATTGCAAAACCTGGTGCTCTTTTTGGTGTTCATTTTGACCTTGGCGATGCGCCCCGAAGGTCTGTTGCGGCTGAAATCATGAATCGCAAACGATGGGGCTTGCTGGTGGTGTGTCTGATGCTTGGCGCCCTGCCCTGGCTGGTCAGTGAAAGCGGCTATGTGCTGCGGGTGATGACCATGATGCTGCTGTTTGCGGCCATGGGGCAGTCGTGGAACATCGTGGCCGGTTTGGCCAATCAGATCTCATTGGGCCATGCGGCGTTTTTTGGTCTGGGGGCCTACACCTCGACCATTTTGTTGATTCGAATGGGCTTGACCCCCTGGTTGGGTCTGCTGGCGGCCATGCTGGTGGCCGGTGCCGCTGGCGCCTTGCTCAGCTTGCCCACCATGCGTTTGCGGGGCCATTACTTTGCCCTGGCCACATTGGCCTTTGCCGAGGTGCTGCGCACCATTGGCAACACCTGGTCATCGGTCACGGGCGGCCCAGTGGGCATCTCGGTGCCGCTGGTGCCCGATGCCGGTGTGCAGTGGATGCAGTTCTCGAACAACCGGGCCTACTATTACCTGATGTTGGCGGCGCTGGCATGTTGCACCTGGGTGTTTTGGCACATCAGCCGATCCAGGCTGGGTTACGAATTGCGCGCGGTCAAGGCCCATGTCGATTCGGCCGAGGTGATCGGCATTCACACCGCCCGCACCAAGTTGTGGGCGGCCAGCATCTCGGCGGCCTTGATGGGGGGCTGTGGCGTGTTGTTTGCCCAATTCAATTTTTTCTTTGACCCAGATTCGGTGTTCTCGTTGGTCAGCATTTCGGTGCGAGTCGCCCTGATTTGCATCATCGGGGGCATGGGCACGGTGGCGGGCCCCATCGTTGGGGCTTGCTTTTTGTTGACCTTGGAAGAATTTTTCAACGCCACCCTCTCGGGCCTGGGGGCCGGTTTGTCGCAACTGGCCTTTGGTTTGATTTTGATCGTGATCATCTTGATCGAACCGCGCGGCCTGCAGGCCTTGTATCAACGTTGGCGTGCAAAGGCTTGAGATGAACAGATCTGTTTTGCTTCAAGTGCAAGGTCTGACCAAGCGATTTGGCGGCCTGACTGCCGTGAACCAAGTTGATGTGCAGGTGCATGCCGGTGAATTGTTGGGCCTGATCGGCCCCAACGGCGCAGGCAAGACCACCCTGTTCAACTTGCTGATGGGCTTGATCAAGCCCAGTGCCGGTCAAATCTTGCTTCAAGGCCAAGACATCACGGGTTGGCCAGCGCACCGCATCGCCCGACTGGGCATGGTCAAGACCTTTCAAAACGTGGCGCTGTTTCCCGAGATGACCGTGCAAGACAACGTGCTGACTGGTGCGTTGCTGCGCCAGAACCTGAAGCAAGCCAAAGAATGGGCCATGCACAACTTGGACCGGGTGGGCATGGCCCACATCGCACACAAGCGGGCCGCTGATTTGACTTTTCCAGAAAAAGCCTTGGTTGAAATGGCCAGGGCTTTGTGCACCCAACCCCACATCGTGTTGCTCGATGAGGTGATGGCGGCCTTGAACCACCAGGAGATGGATCAAGTGCTCGATTTGATCCGCCAACTCAGGCAAGAAGGCCTGACTTTTGTGGTGATTGAACACCACATGCGGGCCATCATGAGCCTGTGCGAGCGCATCATGGTGCTGAGCTTTGGCCAAAAAATCGCCGAAGGCGCCCCC
>CAWUNN010000452.1:0-1934 GCA_963923185.1 uncultured Limnohabitans sp.
GCCATGCAATTCAGCGCCGATTTTTTGCGCAAGACTTGGCAGATGGCTTGAAGACCCAAAATGGTTCACAATGGATCGCTGATCACGCATCGATCTAAAACACAAGGAGACAACATGAAGCGACACTTTTTTCAAAGTGCATGGGCATTGACCTTGGTGGCGGCCATGGGCTGGGCTCATGGTCAAGAAAAAGTCATCAAAGTGGCCATTCAAAATCCCAAAGGCCATCCCATCGTGACCGGTGCTGAGAAATTTGCAGAAATCGTCAACAGCAAGGCCAGTGGCAAGCTCAAGGTCAATGTCTTCGCCGGCGGCGCTTTGGGTAGCGATTTTCAGGTGATCACGGCCATGCAAGGGGGCACGGTTGAGATGGGCGTGATGAATTCGAGCATCATGGCTGGCACCGTCAAGGAAATGGCTGTCTATGATTTTCCTTTTTTGTTTCGCAGCGAAAAAGAAGCGGATGCCATTGTGGACGGCCCTTTTGGCAAAAAAATGCACGACAAGTTGGAAGAAAAGGGCATGGTGGGGCTGGGCTATTTTGAATTGGGCTTTCGCAACATGACCAACAGCAAACGGCCTTTGAACAAAGTGGAGGACATTGCCGGATTGAAACTGCGCGTCATTCCTACAGCCATCAATGTGGATTGGGTCTCGGCTTTATCGGCCAACCCCACCCCCTTGCCATTCCCAGAGGTCTACAGTGCCTTGGAGCAAAAAGCCATTGACGGGCAAGAAAATCCTTTCACGGTGATTCATGCCAACAAGCTGCAAGAGGTGCAAAAGCACTTGGCCATCACCAACCACCAGTACAACCCGCAGTCTGTGGTCATCAGCAAGAAATTCTGGGATCGCCTGAGTGCCGACGAAAAGAAGTTGCTGCAAGATGCCACGGCCGAAGCCTCTAAGTACCAACGACAAGTGTCACGCAGAGAAATGTCGGTGGCGCTGGAGGGCCTGAAAAAAGCGGGGATGGAAGTGACCGAGTTTTCATCGGCAGAAATCGCCAAATTCACTGAAAAAATGAAGCCTGTTTATGACAAGCATGGCGCGGCTTTGGGCAGTACATACAAAGAGTTGGTCGATGAGTTGACCAAACTGCGCAAATGATGGCCCACCTGACGCGTCACTTTGAATCTCTGGACTTCTTTCTCTGCAAAAGATGAATCACACTTCCATTCGGGGCCATGTGGCCATTGTGACCGGCGGCGTTCGAGGCATTGGTTTAGGAATAGCCAAGCGACTGGCCCAAGAAGGCTGCAAGGTGGTGATCTGGGACCGAGACATTGCTGCATTTGACAGCGCACAAACGGGTTTGACGCCTGCGCACTTGCAGCAAGTGGATGTCAGCGATCTGGCGTCGGTTCGATCGGCTTATACAGCCACCATCGCTCAAGTGGGCAAGGTGCATATTTTGGTCAACAATGCGGGCATCAACGGCCCTGTGGTGCCGGTGATGGATTATCCTGAAGACCAATGGCATCGTGTGCTGGCAGTCAACCTCAATGGGGTCTTTCATTGCACCAAAGTCGTTTTGCCAGACATGAAAACAGCTGGCTATGGCCGCATTGTCAATGTGGCCTCGGCCGCTGGCAAAGAGGGCGTGCCTGGCATTGCCGCTTATGCGGCATCCAAGCACGGCGTGGTGGGTTTCACCAAAAGTCTGTCGCGCGAGTTGGCCGACACTGGCATCTTGGTCAACTGCATCGCACCCGTGATGGCAGAGACCGATTTGCTCAAAGAAATGACGCCCGAGCACATCGCAGCGTCTAAAGCCAAAATTCCCATGGGTCGGTTCGTGCAAATTCCCGAAATCGCGGCCATGGTGGCGTGGGTCGCCAGTCCCGAGTGCAGTTTTACGACCGGATTTACTTTTGATCTGTCTGGTGGGCGAGCCAACCATTGATTGGATATGCGCAAGCCCTCTTTTTCGC
>CAWUNN010000453.1:0-1925 GCA_963923185.1 uncultured Limnohabitans sp.
CGTAAGCGCCGCCGTAGGCCTTGCGGGTGATGACGGTGATCTTGGGCACGGTGCACTCGGCGTAGGCGTACAGCAGCTTGGCGCCGTGTTTGATGATGCCGCCATACTCTTGGCTGGTGCCAGGCATGAAGCCGGGCACGTCGACAAAGGTGATGACGGGAATGTTGAAGGCGTCACAAAAGCGCACAAAACGGGCCGCTTTGATCGAGCTTTTGATGTCCAAGCAACCGGCCAGCACCAAGGGCTGGTTGGCCACGATGCCCACGGTTTGACCGTCCATGCGGGCAAAACCGATGATGATGTTTTTGGCGTAGTCGGGTTGCAGCTCAAAGAAGTCGCCATCGTCCACGGTCTTGAGGATGAGCTCCTTCATGTCATAGGGTTTGTTGGCGTTGTCGGGCACCAAGGTGTCCAGCGACAAGTCCACGCGCTCGATCGGATCGCCGCTGCGGCGCACCGGGGCTTTTTCTCGGTTGTTCAATGGGATGTAGTTGAACAGGCGTCGCAACATCAACAGCGCCTCGACGTCGTTCTCAAAGGCCATGTCGGCGACCCCACTCTTGGCGGTGTGGGTGGTGGCGCCCCCGAGCTCTTCGGCGGTGACTTCTTCGTGAGTGACGGTTTTGACGACCTCAGGGCCGGTCACGAACATGTACGAGGTGTCTTTGACCATGAAGATGAAGTCGGTCAAAGCCGGCGAGTACACCGCACCTCCAGCCGATGGCCCCATGATCAAGCTGATCTGAGGGATCACGCCCGAGGCCATGACGTTGCGCTGAAACACTTCGGCGTAACCGCCCAATGAGGCCACGCCCTCTTGGATGCGAGCGCCACCCGAGTCGTTCAGGCCAATGACGGGCGCACCCACCTTCATGGCCTGGTCCATGATCTTGCAGATTTTCTCTGCATGGGTTTCAGACAAAGCGCCACCGTACACCGTGAAGTCTTGACTGAACACAAAGACCAAGCGGCCGTTGATCATGCCGTAGCCAGTGACCACGCCGTCGCCCGGAATTTTGTTGTCTTGCATGCCAAAGTCGGTGCAACGGTGCTCAACAAACATGTCCCACTCTTCAAAGGTGCCCTCGTCCAGCAACACCTCGATGCGCTCGCGGGCCGTGAGTTTGCCTTTGGCATGTTGGGCGTCGATGCGTTTTTGACCGCCGCCCAAGCGGGCTGCGGCCCGCTTGTTTTCCAGTTGTTGGATGATGTCTTGCATGGTCTTTCTCCGTAGGATTCAGTGCTGTCGCGCCAAAGCCAACAATTGGCGGGCAGCGGCAGAGGCAGGCAAGTGGCCTTGGGCCACTTGTTGGGTGATGTGAGGCAAGAGTTGATGCACTTGAGGGACTGAGCGAAATTGCTGGCGCAAGCCGGACTCGATGCGCTCCCACATCCATGCCAGTGCCTGTTGTTGGCGCCTTTTAATCAGTTGGCCATTGGCTTGTTGCAAGCTTTTGAATTGACTGACCAGGCGCCAAAACTCGTCCACCCCTTGGCCGTGCAAGGCGCTCATGCGCATGACCTGGGGCTGCCAATGGGCCTGGTCGCCATGGGCGGCGCGCTCGGGGTTGCCGTGCATGCCAAACAGCCGCAAGGCCGAGGTGATTTGGGCTTGCGCTCGGGTGGCGGCCGCGTCATCGAGATCGGCTTTGTTGATCACCACCAGATCGGCGAGTTCCATCACGCCTTTTTTGATGGCTTGCAAATCGTCGCCCGCATTGGGCAACTGCAGCAAGCAAAACATGTCGGTCATTTGCGCCACCGTGGTCTCTGACTGCCCGACACCCACGGTCTCAATGATGACGACGTCGTGGCCAGCGGCTTCGCACACCAGCATGGCTTCGCGGGTTTTTTCGGCGACACCGCCCAGGGTGCCACTGGATGGACTGGGTCGAATGTAGGCCTGTGGGTGCACCGAGAGTTGT
>CAWUNN010000454.1:0-1914 GCA_963923185.1 uncultured Limnohabitans sp.
GTCCAGGCTTGCCTTTCATTGCGAGGCACCTGGCCCATTTTCAAACTCTGGAGCGCACCATGGACACCCGCAGCGAGTTGACCCCCACCCGGACCATCGTCGATGCACTGACGCGTGCCATTGTCGAGCATCGACTGCATCCAGGCACCAAATTGGCCGAACAAAAATTGGCCGATCACTTTGGGGTGTCACGCACCTTGGTGCGCCAGGCTTTGTTTCAATTGGTGCAAAAAAAATTGATCCGCATGGAGCCCGCCCGTGGCGCATTCGTGGCCACCCCATCCACCGATGAAGCCAAACAGGTGTTTGCGACCAGGCGCATGCTCGAGCTTGAAATGACTCGAACGCTGGTGCACGCGCGCACCCCTGCCTTGATCGATTCTTTGAAAACGCATGCCGCCCAAGAGCGCGAGGCCATCACCCGTGGCGATGTGGCGGGTCGCACCGAATTGTTGGGTGACTTTCATGTGCACATGGCGCATTTGCTGGGCAACGAGGTGCTGGCGCAAATTTTGAATGAACTGATCTCACGCTGTGCCTTGATCACCTTGATGTACCAAACCAGTCGGGCGGCCGAACACTCGACCGACGAACACCTGGCCCTGATCGCCGCGATCGAAGCCGGCGACGAAGGGCTGGCAGTTCGCCTGATGGACGAGCACCTCCAACATGTCGAGAGCAGCCTGACCTTGGAGCGCAAAGTGTCCTCCAACCACATCTCGATGGCCTTGAATTGAAAGCCAAGCATGAGCATCTACGACAGCACCCTGCCCTACCCGCGTGACCTCAAAGGCCATGGCGCCCAAGTCCCCCACGCCCAGTGGCCCCAAGGCGCTCGCATCGCAGTTCAATTTGTATTGAATTACGAGGAGGGTGGTGAAAACAGCGTGCTGCATGGCGATCAAGGCAGTGAGCAGTTTCTGAGCGAAATGTTCAACCCCCCTGCATTCGAAGCACGCCACATCAGCATGGAGGGCATTTACGAATACGGCTCGCGTGCCGGCGTTTGGCGCATCTTGCGCGAGTTTGAGCGCCGCGGTCTGAATCTGACGGTGTTTGGCGTGGCCACAGCACTGCAACGCTACCCAGAAATGGCCAGCGCCTTGAAAGAACTGGGCCATGACCTGTGCTGCCACGGCCTGAAATGGATTCACTATCAACACATCGATGAAGCCACCGAGCGTGCGCACATGGCCCAAGCCATGGACATCTTGACGGGGCTGTGGGGCGAGCGTCCCTTGGGTTGGTACACCGGTCGCGACAGCCCCAATACACGCCGCTTGGTGGCCGACTTTGGCGGCTTTGCGTATGACAGCGACTACTACGGAGACGACCTGCCTTTTTGGATGAAGGTGCGCCGCAGCGATGGCCAAGTGGTGCCGCAACTGATTGTGCCCTACACCCTGGACTGCAACGACATGCGTTTTGCTTTGCCTCAGGGCTACTCGCACGCCGATCCGTTTTTTCAGTACATGAAAGACACCTTCGATGCCCTTTACGCCGAGGGCGACCCCAATGGGTTGAACCAGCCCAAGATGATGAGCATTGGCATGCACTGCCGTTTGCTGGGTCGACCGGGTCGCATCACGGCCTTGCAACGGTTTTTGGATCACATTCAATCGCACCCTGGGGTTTGGGTGGCGCGTCGCCTGGACATTGCCCAGCACTGGCAAGCCACACACCCATTCGCCGATTGATCAAGGACATCGACATGGCTTATACCTTGGAACAACTCAATGCTGCAGCCCCAGAGCAAGCCGCCCAGATGCTCTCAGGCCTGTATGAACACTCTGACTGGATCGCTGAAAAAGCCCTGGCCCAGCGTCCCTTTGTGTCGCTGGCCCAACTCAAGCACGCCATGGCCCAGGTGCTCGATCAAGCCGGCCGCGAAGCTCAGTTGACCTTGATCAAGGC
>CAWUNN010000455.1:0-1912 GCA_963923185.1 uncultured Limnohabitans sp.
AACCTGAAGCACTCAGTGGATCGATTTGTGGCCAAGTGTGCAACGGATAGACCAGCCACGTCAGGGACAACGCCAACACAATTCGAATCCTCAGGTTGATGGCGCGCAATGAAAAAATGGGGGCGGCGATCAAAAAGGCAGAAATCCTGAGCATGGGCCACATCAACGCATAAAAATAGGCCAACAGGTTTTGTGCCGAAAATTCCATGGCGTTCAGCTCATGAGACTGGGGATGCGCTGAAACAGCGCCCGCGTGTAGTCGACCAAGGTGCTGATTTGCCAACTCCCCACCACTGCCAGGGTGATCGCCAGTGATGCCAATTTGGGAATGAAACTCAAGGTGGCCTCATTGATCGAGGTGGCCGCTTGCAACACCCCAATGACCAGACCTACCACCAGTGCCACTGCCAGCATGGGCGCCGAGATCAAAACGGTCATCCAAAGGGCTTGTTGGCCCAAGTCGACTACGGTGGTGGTGTCCATGGCAAACTTTCTTAAACAACAAAGCTGGAAGCCAGCGAGCCCATGATCAGACTCCAACCGTCGACCAGCACAAACAACATCAATTTAAAAGGCATCGAAATCATCATGGGTGAGAGCATCATCATGCCCATCGACATCAAGACGCTGGAGACGATCAAGTCGATCACGACGAACGGGATGTAGATCAAAAATCCAATGGTGAAGGCACTTTTCAGCTCAGAGGTGATGAAGGCCGGCACCAACGTGGTGAAAGGCACATTGGCTGCGGTGGCCACGTCTTTTTGGTTGGCCAATTGCATGAACAGCGCGATGTCATCTTCCCTGGTTTGCTTGAGCATGAATCCACGCAAGGGCATTTCTGCCGCCGAGAGTGCTTTTTCAAACGAGATGCTGTTGTTCACAAATGGGGTGATGGCGTTGTTGTACACGTCTTGCAAAACGGGCGACATGATGAACAGGCTCAGAAACAAGGCCAATCCTGTCAGCACCGTATTGGGAGGTGTTTGGCCCGTGCCCAGTGCCTGACGAAGAATAGACAGCACAATGATGACGCGCACAAACGAGGTCATCATCAATAAAAAAGAAGGCAGCAAGGTCAATGACGTCATCAACGCCAACACCTGCAACGTCAGGCTGTATTGCGTGCCTTTGTTGCCGCCACTGACATTGACCATCGGAATGCCTTGGGCCTGAGCCAACCATGGCAGCAAGCAAAGCAGCAGCAAGATCACACTGCGCCAAAGCACCTTATGCCCCATGGTGATCTCCGGGGCGTGCTTGCACATTCGATTCCCAAGAAACGTCCGAATCGGCTGGGGTCGGTTCGTTTTTCCAATGCGCCAAGCAACTCAGCTGC
This sequence comes from uncultured Limnohabitans sp., assembly GCA_963923185.1. Taxonomy (GTDB): domain Bacteria; phylum Pseudomonadota; class Gammaproteobacteria; order Burkholderiales; family Burkholderiaceae_C; genus Limnohabitans. The sequence continues at coordinate 1,340 of CAWUNN010000455.1, forward strand.
GCGGGGCCAACCCCTATCAAAATGGTGTGTCCATCCATTTGGACGCAGGCGATTTTTTGACGGGTATTGAGGCTGAGGCTTTCTATCAAGCGCATCTTTTTATTCTGACCAGTCACACCCATTTTGCTTTGCATGCGTTTCAACAAGTAAAGCAATCCAGCCAAAAGGGCCAAAACCAAAAGGGTGCTCGCAGTCAAGCGCAACAACTCCATGCCAGAAAAACCAGGTGTCATGTTCAGACTCAGAGATTTTTCATGCGCTCAGACGCAGGCGCCACCCGTGTCAACCTGACACCGTATCGGTCATTGACCAACACGATCTCACCTTGTGCCACCACGGTGTTGTTGACCAACAAGTCAAGTGGCTCGCCCGCAATGCGGTCCAATTCGACCACGCTGCCTTGGGTCAAACGCATGAGGTCTTTGATTTTGATTTCTGCACGACCGACTTCGATCGACAAATTGACCACAATGTTTTGCAACACCTCGGGATTGATGTTGCCAGGCATCGTGGGCTTGAAGTCCTCGAGTGTGGGTTCATGCTCAGCGTGATCCACGTGCTCTGCTTGCTCAG
>CAWUNN010000456.1:0-1909 GCA_963923185.1 uncultured Limnohabitans sp.
GGGGCTGGTGCCCCGGATGTCGGCCACGGTCAACAGGTACAAGGCCGTCAAGCGTCGCTCATCCCCCACTTTGGCGGCAAATTGGGCGATCACATCGGGGTCGCTCAGGTCTTGCTTTTGCGCGACATGGCTCATGGTCAGATGCTCGCCGACCAAAAACTCGATCATTTGGGCGTCTTCGTTGGCGATGCCGTGTTGACGGCCAAACAAGCGCACCTCGGCTCGGCCCAGTTGCGAGTGATCGCCCCCACGGCCTTTGGCGATGTCATGGAACAAGGCCGCGGCATACAACACCCAAGGCTGGTCCCAGCCGCTGGCCAATTGCGAGCAAAAGGGGTATTCGTGGGCATGCTCGGGCATGAAAAAACGGCGCACGTTGCGCAACACCATCAAGATGTGCTGATCGACCGTGTAGACATGAAACAAGTCGTGCTGCATCTGACCGACGATGCGCCTGAAGACCCACAGGTACCGTCCCAGCACCGAGGTCTGGTTCATCAGCCTGAGTGTGCGGGTGATGCCCTCGGGTTCTTGCAAGATGCGCAAGAACATGGCGCGGTTGACGGGGTCTTTTCTGAACTTGGCGTCCATCACTTGCCGCGCATGGTACAGGCCGCGCAAGGTGCGTGCCGACAGTTGCGGCAAGCCCGTGGTCTGGTACAGCCAAAAGGTCTCCAAAATGGCATGCGGTTGTTGCACATACAGTTGCTCATCGAGCACATCGAGCTGACCGTCGCGTTGTTGAAAGCGCTCGTTGATGGGCAGCAAGGTCACGGCCTCGTCGCGCCTGAGCCAGGTTTCGATGTTTTGCAACACGATTTGGTTGAGTTGCGTCACCGCTTTGGCGGCCCAGTAATAGTCGCGCATCAGGCGTTCACTGCCTTGGCGGGCATGAAACTGACCTTGCGCGTCCAAGCCCATGCCCAAAGACTGGGCCACTTGGGCTTGCAGATCAAACACCAGGCGGTCTTCGCGTCGACCCGCAGCCAGATGCAAGCGAATGCGGATGCGCGAGAGCAAAGCCTCGTTGCGTTTGAGTTGCTTGGCCTCGTGCAGGGTGATCATGCCTTGAATGGCCAACGCCTCCCAGGTGTCACCCAGTTGTGCCGCTTTGGCCACCCACAACAAAATTTGCAAGTCGCGCAATCCACCGGGCGACTCTTTGCAGTTGGGCTCTAGCGCATAAGGCGTGTTGTCGTGCTTGGTGTGGCGCTGATTCATCTCCAGCGTCTTGGCCACAAAAAATGCCCTGGGGTCCATGGCCTGTTGATAACGCGCTTGAAACTCTTGCGACAAGGTCGCCGATCCAGCCAAGTGTCTGGATTCGAGCAGCGAGGTCTGGATGGTGATGTCTTGGGCCGATTCTTGCAAACACTCGTCTAAGGTTCGCACACTCGAGCCGATCTCTAGGCCCGTGTCCCAACACCGCCCAATGAAGGTCTCGATGCGTTGACGCAGCACATCGTCTTGATCCAGTTGAAAGCCACTGGGCAGCAGCACCAAGACATCGACGTCAGAATGGGGAAACAATTCGCCGCGCCCATAACCGCCCACAGCCACCAAGCTCAAGGGGGCGGCCAATTCACTTTGATTCCACAAGTCGATCAAGGCCTGATCGGTCAATCGACACAATTTGTGCAAGTGCGATTGCACTTGGCGCCAAGAGGCCGAATAAGCGCTTTGAGCAATCGAGGCCAGCAACTCTTTTTTGCGTGGCTTGAAGGGCGCAACCTCGCTGGCCATGTTCAGCAGCAGGTGGTGCTGACAAAGCTGGGCAGCGCGGGGCTGCCCTCACTGAGCGTCAACACTTCGTAGCCGGTGGGGGTGACCAGCACGGTGTGCTCCCACTGGGCTGAGAGCGAATGATCGCGGGTCACGATGGTCCAGCCATCGCCCAACTCTTTGATGT
>CAWUNN010000457.1:0-1908 GCA_963923185.1 uncultured Limnohabitans sp.
ACCCCACCCCAGCCAGCCATTTTTTGCGCCAGATCATCGAACAAGATCTGGCCCAGGGCACCTACGCCCAGCGCCGCTGGGGCGGCAGCCCAGGGGACGGCGCGCACCATGCCCAGGGCGTGCCAGACCCGGCCAAAATTCGCACCCGTTTTCCGCCTGAGCCCAATGGTTACTTGCATGTGGGACACGCCAAAAGCATTTGCTTGAATTTTGGTCTGGCGCGCGACCATGCAGGGGTGTGTCATTTGCGCTTTGACGACACCAACCCCGAGAAAGAAGACCGCGAGTTCGTCGACAGCATCATCGATGCGGTAAAGTGGTTGGGCTTTGACTGGGCCCAGATCGGGCAAGCCGCTGGCACCGCCGCCCCTTTTCAGGCCAGCGATTACTTTGATTTCATGTACCGCGCAGCCGAGAGCCTGATCGAGAGTGGCCACGCCTATGTGGATGAACAAAGTGCCGAGGACATGCGAGCCCGTCGAGGCGACTTCACCACGCCTGGACAAAACAGCCCCTTCAGAGACCGCAGCCCAGCTGAGAATTTGACCCGCTTTCGCGAGATGCGAGATGGCTTGCATCCCGATGGGGCCATGGTGTTGCGAGCCAAGATCGACATGGCCAGCCCCAACATCAATTTGCGTGACCCCGCGATTTATCGCATTCGGCACGCACACCACCATTTGACGGGCGATCGTTGGTGCATCTACCCGATGTACACCTTTGCCCACCCGATCGAAGATGCGCTGGAGCAGATCACGCACAGCATTTGCACCTTGGAGTTTGAAGACCAAAGGCCTTTTTACGATTGGTTGCTGCAACGCTTGATTGACAACGGCTTGCTGTCGGCACCAGCGCCACGCCAGTACGAGTTTGCCCGCCTGAATTTGACCTATGTGGTGACCAGCAAACGCAAGTTGGCACAACTGGTGGCCGAGCAACGGGTGCAGGGTTGGGACGACCCTCGGATGCCGACCATCGTGGGCTTGCGCCGGCGCGGCTACACGCCACAAAGCCTGCATTTGTTCACCGATCGCATTGGGGTCAGCAAGGCCGACAGTTGGATCGATTACAGCGTGCTGGAGGGTTGCCTGCGCGAAGACCTTGAGAACAAGGCGCATCGGGGCATGGCGGTGCTGGACCCGGTCAAGTTGGTGTTGACCAATTGGGCACAGGTGTTTGGCAGCGATGGCTACACCGAAGACTGCTCACAACCGGCCTTACCCCATGGCGCACTGTCTGAGGGCCAAGCGGCCCCGGCCGATCGGGTCTTCAAAATTGGCCGCGAAGTGTGGATCGAGCGCGAAGATTTCGAAGAAGTGCCCCCCAAGGGCTACAAGCGCCTGTACCCGGGCAATGTGGTGCGGCTCAAAGGCGGTTATGTGATCGAGTGCAGCGGCTGTGTGCGCGATGCACAAGGCCGCGTCACCGAGGTGCAAGCCAAAGTCATCCCTCACACCAAAAGCGGCACACCAGGCTCGGACAGCGTCAAGGCCAAGGCGGCCATCACCTGGGTCTCGGTGGCCGATGGGGTACCGGCCGAGGTTCGTTTGTACGACCGTTTGTTTGCCGACGCCCACCCCGATGCCGGAGGCAAAGACTTTTTGCAGGCCCTGAATCCGGACAGCTTGCGGGTGGTGCAGGCCTACATCGAGCCCTCTTTGGCCCTGGCCCAACCAGATCAAAAGTTCCAGTTTGAGCGCCACGGCTACTTTGTGGCCGACCGGCTGGATCACACCCGCGCCCGCCCGGTGTTCAATCGGGCCGTGAGCTTGAAAGACAGTTGGGGCAAATAAACCCTGATTTCAAGTCAGGATTGTGAGCCCTCTGGGGTGTCGCCTGGTTGCGCACATCAGGGATTTAACCCTACAAGGGCGCCTGTGTTTTGATCATAATCGGCGCTTTGATCAC
>CAWUNN010000458.1:0-1886 GCA_963923185.1 uncultured Limnohabitans sp.
CCCTTGGGTTTGCAACAAATGCGTCAAGCGCTCGAGGCCATGTTGTCGATCGGCGGGCAACAGGTCGTAGACCAGAAAAAATTTCAAGTTCAAAGAGCCCCACAACAAGGTTCGGAAATGCACCGGCACTTCTGCCGGGTTGTTTGAGCCGTAGCCCACCAAAGTGCCGTGGTGTTTCAATGCGCCTTGGGGCAGCAAGCTGCTGGTGCTGGCAAAGTCCAAATCGATGATGACGTCAGCGCCTTGGCCCTGGGTCAAATCCAGCACCCGTTGGGCCACAGGTTCGGTTTTATAAAAAATAAGCTCATCGCACCCGCCTTGTTTGGCATGCTGGGCTCGGCTGTCGTTGCCCACCGTGCCCAGTACCCGAGCCCCCTCTAGCTTGGCCAGTTGAACCACATAGTGACCCACCCCCGATGCGGCACCCGTGACCAAGACCGTTTTGCCATTGAGTTCGGGTGCCAATCGAATGGCTTGGATGGCCGTCAACACCGGAATGCCAAAGCAAGCCGCTGCTGCACCCTCGACATGATCGGGCAAAGCCACGGCCTGGGCCTGGGGCAGACAGATGAACTCGCAGGCCGTGCCCATGGGGCGTTGCCATTGACCGTTCCAGACCCATACCCGTTGTCCGATGCGCTGGCGATCCACTCCCGCACCGACGGCGTCGATGATGCCTGCGCCATCGCTGTGTGGAATGATCAAGGGGTCGGTCACGGGTCTGGACTTGCGCGATTTGACGTCCGAAGGATTCACGCCCGAGTGGGTCAGCTTGACCCGGACTTCTCCGGCTTGGGGCTCGGGGGTGGGGAGCGTGCCCACGATCATCACCTCGTGGGCTTCTCCGGTTTGGGTGTACCAAGCTGCTTTCATGTCGGTCTCTTTTCAACAATGTGGGTCATGAGTTGGCCCAGGCCTTGCACCCGCACCTCGACCTGATCACCCGCTTTCAGGTAGACCGGTGGGTTGCGAAATGCGCCCACTCCAGCAGGTGTGCCGGTGGCGATCAGATCGCCTGGCTCCAGGGTCATGTACTGACTGGTGTAGTGAATCAAACGCGCCACCGAAAACAACATGTCATGGGTGTTGGCCTGTTGCATCACCTGGCCATTGACCCGGCATTCGATGTCCAGGGCTTGGGGGTCGCTCACTTCGTCGGCGCTGACCAACCAGGGGCCCAGCGGGCAAAAGCCATCCATGCTTTTGGCAAAGGTGGTTTGTGCCGGTTGAATGTCAAACTGCAGCTCACGGGCAGACAAGTCGTTCAAGCAAGCGTAGCCAGCCACATGCTGCAAGGCCTCTTGCTCGCTGGCGTGTTGCACGAAGTCCCCAATGAAGACCACCAACTCGGCCTCGAAGTCCATTTTGACGATGTCGTGTGGAATCTGAACTTGGGCCCCAGGGTCGCAAATGGACGAAGGCATTTTGAAGACGATGCGAGGTTTCTCAAAAGGCGAGACACCGGTTTCTTTGGCATGGTCGCCGTAGTTGCGTCCAATTTCGATGATCTTGCCAGGCCGCTCGATGGGGGCATGCCATTGCACCTGCTCGGCGGGCCAGCGTGGCCGCTTGGGGTCTTGCAGGGCATGCATCAAAGTCGCTTGCAAGGCTTGGCGCCCCGCAGTCCCCAATTGCAACCAACGCATCCACCCCTTGGGGTGCAAGGCGATGCCCAGCTGTTGAAAGCGAGCCATTTGCTCAGGCGAGGGCTGGGCCGACTGCAACAGGTCACTGACATCGACGATGTCGTCTCCCACCAGCACGCCGGCGTGGTGTTGAACCTGAGTGTGGCTGAATTGAACGGCTTTCATGGCCGGGCCCCAGCGATGTTCAATGGCTTGGGTTGACCCTCGGGCGTGAAAAATCGGGTCGCCATGACTTGGCAA
>CAWUNN010000459.1:0-1878 GCA_963923185.1 uncultured Limnohabitans sp.
TGCTTGCAGTCGACTCATTGATTTGCATGCCCGTGTTGTAGTGCAAATGGCGCCCTGGGTCTAGGGGAAACATGGCATGAATTCTGCATAAGGGTTTATACGGAGATTTGGGCATGATTGAAGTGCCTCGGTCTTATGATCTCGGTTGAGGCTTTTCAAATGGGTGCATGGTGCGCCACTTTGGTGCCCACAGGAGTGAGCCGTGCCCATTCGCCATGCATCCGATTTGACTCAGGCCGTATTGGCCGAGATGGCCCGCGCACAAGACCCGCGCACGCGTGAGCTGCTGGTGGGACTGGTGCGACATTTGCACCAATGGGTCTGCGAATCGCAACTGAGTGAGTCTGAGTTTCAGCAGTCCCTGGCTTGGCTGGTTCGTTTGGGCCAAGCCAGCACCGCCTCGCACAACGAGGTGGCCTTGGCGGCTGGTTCTTTGGGGCTGTCGGCTTTGGTGTGCTTGATCAACAACGCGGGTGCCGATGGACAGGGCAGCACCACCGCCAATCTGATGGGGCCGTTTTGGCGTTTGAACGCACCCATCACTGCGCAAGGCGGCTCGATCGTGCGAGGTGATACGCCGGGGGTGCCGGTGTTTGTGCAAGTCCAAGTGGTGGATCGCATGGGGCAACCCGTGGCCGATGCCGAGGTCGATGTGTGGCACTCGTCCTCTGAGGGCTTTTATGAAAACCAAGATCCCGGCCAAACAGACATGAATCTGCGCGGCCAATTCAGATCCGATGCTCAAGGCTGGGTGCGCTTTCGCACCATCAAGCCCAGCGGCTATCCGATACCGGTCAATGGGCCTGTGGGGACCTTGATCCGGACCTTGGGGCGCCATAACATGCGGCCCGCACACATTCACTTCATGGTCTGCAAACCGGGTTACAAGACGCAGTTTTCGCAGCTGTACAGCAGTGACGATCCGCACCTGGACAGCGATGTTCAATTTGGTGTCACCCCGTCACTGATCGTCGATTACGTCTTGCATGAAGATGAACAAGCCCCGGACGCCGAAGTGTCAGGGCCGTGGTACAGCATGCAGCACCGCTTGGTGATCCAGCCGGGTGAAAACCGCAAACCGGCACCCCCCATCACAGGCAAAGCCAGTGGCAAGCGTCCCACTTTTGAGGTGTTGCAGCGGCGCTGAAGCGGTTCAAATCAGCCGCTCGCCAATGGCGCGCGCCGTGCGTTGCAGCAACTGGGTCAGTTTGATCGGGTCGATCACTTGCATGCGTGGGCTGTGCCCCACCACCGACAAAGCCGCCAAGGTCACGCCTTGTGCATTGAACAAAGGCACGGCCAAGGCATCGAGTTGCGGCTCGAGCTCACCTTTGGAATGGTAAAAGCCGGCTTTTCGAATGCGGCTGAAATGCGACCGGAAGGCCGGCCAGGTGGTGGGCAAACCTGCCGCGGCCACCTCGTCCAAGTGCTGCTCCATGATGCGTCGCAAGTGAGACGTGCTCATGCCCGCCAAAATCACTTTGGGAGCCGCTCCTAAAAAAAGGGGTCGGGGTCGGCCTCGGCCATAACTGAGGTTGGCGGGTGTCGCCGCATATTCGCGGTGGGTGTCGAGCACCAGCCCACCGTGCCAGCCTGAGATCACGGCATCCAATCCAGTTTGTTCGGTCAAATCTTTCAAATGCGGGGTGCAGCATTTCAAGATCGGATCGGCTTGCCGAATCAGGTGATCGAGCACGACGATGCGGGGCCCCAAGGTGTAGCTGGCTTCGCTGGAGTGGCGCAGCAAACCGGCCTGGCTCAGGGTCTTGAGGTAGCGGTAGCTGGTGGGCAAAGACACGTCCAGGCGGTCGCGCACCTGCTCGGCGCTGATTTCGGTCTGTCTCTTATACACATCTCCGAGCCCACGAGACGGACTCC
>CAWUNN010000460.1:0-1877 GCA_963923185.1 uncultured Limnohabitans sp.
ACGAGGTCGATTGGGTCCGTCAAACGGTCCCTGCGCTGATGGCGGGTGTGGCGCAATTGCGAGTGCCGTTGTTGGCCGAATTGGGCTTGGGTCCCAACTGGGAACAGGCCCATTGAATCATCTGCTAGCAAGGACAAACCAACATGAATGCCAATTGGATCGAAGACACACAAGCCTTGCTGGATCACCGCGATGGTGACAGCCAGCCCAACCGCCGCAGCGCCATCCAGGCCGCCTTGGGCGTGGGGTATGCGCTGGCGGCAGCACCCATCATGGCGCAAACGGCCATCCAAACCACCCAAGAGGGTTTGGACGCAGGTGAGGTCATGGTCACCGTCCAAGGCACCCAAGTGCCGGTCTATCGAGCCCAGCCTGCTGGGCGCACCCAACTGCCCACGGTGCTGGTGATTTCTGAAATCTTTGGCGTCCACGAGTACATCGCCGATGTGGCTCGGCGTTTTGCCCATGCCGGTTATTTGGCGCTGGCCCCTGAACTGTTTGTGCGCCAGGGTGACCCCCAGTCTTACGCCGAGATCTCTAAATTGCAAGCTGAAGTGATCTCCAAAGTACCTGACGCCCAAGTCATGGCTGATTTGGATGCTTGTGTGCAATGGGCGAGCCAGCACAACGGGGATGTCAATCGCCTTGGCATCACGGGTTTTTGTTGGGGAGGGCGGATCAGTTGGTTGTATGCAGCCCATCAGCCCCAGCTCAAGGCGGCGGTGGCGTGGTACGGACGCATTCAAGGGGTGAAGTCTGCCAACACCCCCCAACACCCCCTGGAGCTGGCCGGTCGGTTGCACGCCCCAGTGCTGGGTTTGTATGGCGGGGCCGATGCTGGCATTTCAGTGGCCGATGTCGATCGCATGAAACAAGCTCTGAGCGCCGCCCAGGGTAATCGGGCGGCGCAAGCCAGCCAAATGGTGGTCTACCCCGATGCACCGCATGCTTTCCATGCCGATTACCGCAGCAGTTATCGGCCAGGACCGGCACAAGATGGCTGGAGCCGTGCGCAAAACTGGTTCAAGCAATTCCTTTGAATCTTTCCATGACACCCATCTACATCGTGCTGGGCACTTTGATGGCTGGCATGGGCAGTGTGCTGATTGCGGCGCTGATTGCACGCGCCTTGCTGGCCCGTTTTACCCAGCACTTGCTCAGTTTGGCTGCTGGGGCATTGCTGGCCACAGCCTTCATGCACCTCTTGCCAGAAGCCTTTGAATCAGGGGCAGACATCCACCGGTTGTTCATGACTTTGTTGGTTGGCGTGCTGATTTTCTTTTTGCTGGACAAAGCCGAGCTGTGGCACCACGGTCATGAGCATCACCACGGGCATGCACACGACCACCCTGGACATGATCATGGACACACCCATCACCATGGTCATGGTGGCAGTTGGTCGGTGTTATTGGGCGACAGCGTGCATGCCTTTGGCGATGGGGTGTTGGTGGCTGCTGCTTACATGGCCAGTTTGCAACTGGGGTTGGCGGCCTCGGTGGCGGTGCTGGCCCACGAAGTGCCACACCACATTGGGGATTTGGTGGTGTTGCAAAGACAACCGCGCCAGCGTGGGGCTGTTTTCAAGCTGATGCTGGCTGGGGCTACCACCGTGGTGGGTGGTTTGGTGGGTTACAGCCTGGTGGATGTGCAGCCCCATGTTCTGCCCTATTTGTTGACCATCGCCAGCGGCAGTTACATTTATGTCGCACTGGCCGATTTGATCCCTCAGCTTCAAAAGCGTTTGTCCAGCGCTGCGACCGCCACTCAAGTGACGTGGCTGTTGGCAGGTATTTTGATTGTGACTTGGGTCAGTTCAGGCACCTGGCACGCACACGCCTGAATACGCGATCAGGCCTGAGCCGAGCGCGCCAATGACA
>CAWUNN010000461.1:0-1870 GCA_963923185.1 uncultured Limnohabitans sp.
GTCACTTTGTGCGCGTCAGCGACATGCGCTGGCATGTGCAACGCATGGGCACTGGGCCAGTGGCCCTGCTGCTGCACGGCACGGGCGCATCGACCCACACCTGGCGTGAGGTGATGCCGCTGCTGGCCCCTCACCACACCGTCGTGGCGGTCGACCTGCCAGGCCACGCCTTCAGCAGCCCCTTGAGCCAAGAACCCTCGATGCCCAACATGGCCAGCGCGCTGCTGGCTTTGCTCAAACAACTGCAGCTGACCCCCGATGTGTGGGTGGGCCATTCGGCGGGGGCTGCGATCGCGGTCCAAGCCTTGACTGACCCCAGCAGGCAGAGCAGTCACCCGACCCGATTGGTGGCCCTGAACCCCGCTTGGATGCCCATGCCTGGCAGCGCCCGCTGGCTTTGGCCCTTGGCCGCTTGGGTGGTGGGGCGCAACCCATTGTCGGGTTGGCTGGCCGCCAAACAAGCCCAACACACCCAACTGGTGGAGCAACTGCTGAAACAAACTGGTTCAAAGATTGACGAGATCAGTCTGCGCTGTTACCGCTACCTGATCAACCAACCCAAGCACAACCAAGGGGTGCTGGCCATGATGACGGCCTGGAACCTCAATGAGGTGCAACATCGACTGCCGCTGCTGAAGATTCCCGTGCAACTGCAAATTGGAACGAACGATCAAACCGTGCCCCCCAGCCTGGCCGATGCCGCCATGAAGCTGTTGCCCCAAGCCAGCCGTGTGGACTTCCCAGGCCTTGGCCATTTGGCACACGAAGAAGATTCGCTGGGGTGCGTCAAGGCCATTTTTGAGAAATGATTCCCGCCAGTTGATCCCACCTACTTCAGTGCGATGACTGCTGAGGCATCAGGTGCTGCGTTGGACCTTGTCGGGTGAGCCCTCAAGGCCAGCCAGCAAGGCTTGGTTGTCGCCACCGATCACCATCTCAAAGCGGTTGTCGACAAAGGTGTAATCGTAGTAACCCATGCGGGCCAGCGGTTTGATCTGCAAGACATCGACGATGCCGTTGCCGTCGATCACGTTGTCATCGATGTGAATGGCCACCACCCGTCCAAAGACCACATCGGCGCTGCCCATGGGGGGCACACCCGCAAAACGCAAGGTATTGAGGTACACACATTCAAATTGAATGGGCGAGCCCCCAACTCGCATGGGTTTGACCTTGCGACTGGGCAACTTGACCAGGCCCGCATGCTCAAACTCGTCTACACCGTGCGGCAACTCTTGGGCACTTTGATTGACGGCTTCGCGCAAGTCGTAAGTGGCCATGTTCCAGACGAACTCGCCTGTCTCTTCGGCGTTGCGCACCGAGTCTTTGCGTTGACCCGTGGTGTTTTGATTGGCCGAAAACATCACGATGGGCGGATCGAAAGTCACGTTTTGAAACTGGCTGTAAGGGGCCAGATTGTGTCGGCCTTGGGAGTCCAGCGTCGATATCCAACCGATGGGGCGTGGCACCACGCAAGATTTGAATGGGTCGTGCGGCAAGCCGTGCGAGGTGACGCCGGGTTCGTAGTACATGTCAGTGATTTGGCTCAGACTTGGAGGCAGCAATGGCCTCTTGGTAGGCCGCATGCAATCGCTTCCACACGGGCCCAGGTTGTCCCAGCCCCACGGCCTGGCCGTCGAGTTGGGTGACCGGCAGCACCTCTTTGCTGGCCGAGGTGATCAACAACTCATCGGCACCCAAGACCTCAGACCAGGCGATGGGTCGCAAGCTGAATGCGATGCCCTGGGCTTGACACAGTTCTTGCATCAACCCGTACCTGATGCCCTCTAAGACACCAGCGTCTTTGGGCACACCGAACACTTGGCCATCTTTGACCACCCAGACATTGGTGGATGACCCTTCAGTCAAA
>CAWUNN010000462.1:0-1862 GCA_963923185.1 uncultured Limnohabitans sp.
AATTGCCGACTGCTCCATTCATTTTGGCCATCATCTCCACGTCTGCCACCCGGGCGCGGGCCCTTTGGAGGCGAGCAACCATGTTGGCGAACTCTTTGCCCACCGTGGTCGGACTGGCGGTTTGACCATGGGTGCGACTGAGCATGGGCACCTGGGCATGTCGATGCGCCAAGGTGGTCAAGCGCGCAATGACCTCGTCAAGTGCAGGCAGCACCACCTGGTCTCGGGCTGCTTGCAATTGCAAAGCATGGCTGGTGTTGTTGATGTCTTCGCTGGTGCAGGCAAAGTGAACAAATTCACTGACACGGGCCAATTCGGCACGGGTTTGAGGTGCCAAATGAGAGGCGTTGAATTGGTCTTTCAGCCAATACTCGACAGCCTTGACATCATGGTTGGTGGTTTTTTCGATCGCCTTGATGGCCAACGCATCATCGACCCCAAACTGAGCCACGCATTGCAGCAAGTGCGCTCTGGCCTCGCGACTGAGGAGAGGAAACTCAGCAAAGCCTGCTTGCGACAAAGCCAAAAACCAGGTGACCTCGACTTGGACCCGGCGATGCATATAGCCTTGCTCACTCATGAGGGGGCGCAAAGCAGAGAGTTTGCCGGCGTAGCGGCCATCAAGAGGGGATAAGGCCGAGACGGCGTGATCGTTCATGTGGCTATTTTAAGCCAAGGGGTGACCACGCGGAGACAGAATTTGAAAGCGTTCCTCATGAGCGCGCACGCGATTTGAGCCAGCGCATGAGTGCACCGACCCATGGCAATTTTTCATACAGCTCTTCAGCTGCATCCCAATAATCTCGATGCATGCAAACCAAACCCTGGTCGTCCAAGCGCAGATGAGTGGCCCCTCGAATGGTTTGCAAACGAGTGGCATCCCAGCGGCGCAAATGAAACAAAAAATCCCAAGTCAAAAAGACTTGTTGGCCCTGAACCACGCATTCGCGAACGACAAATCTGGGTTGATGCAGTTGAACAAACATGTGACTGAAAATGGCCTCAACTTCGGCCAAGGTGTGGACCTCGTTGAATGGGTCTTTGAACCACACATCCTGAGCGTAGTACTGCCTCAATTCGACCACGCGCTGGGGTGTCAGCGTTTGGAATAAATCGACCAAGCGCTGCAATGTGGCGGTTGGGTCTGGATGAGCTTGGGGGATCACTTTGAAACGCTGCTTTGGGTCGCACGCCAGACCAGTGAAAAATACCAACGGTCAGGCAGCCAGCGCAAGCATTTGAGCAAACGGCTGAAACGACGAGGAAAATGAATTTCAAATTCGCCTTTTCGCCAGCCTTGGATCATCTCTTGCGCAGCCTGTTCGGGCTGAATCAATGCCGGCATCTTGAATTGGTTTTGGGCGGTCAACGGGGTGGCCACAAAGCCCGGGTTGATCACGCTCACATCAATGCCAGCCGGCTTCAATTCCATGTACAAAATCTCGGCCAGGTGTTGCAGTGCCGCCTTGGTCGGGCCATAAGCCAAGCTCATGGGCAAACCCCGATAGCCAGCGACACTGGCCAACAAACTGATGTGCCCATGCTGTTGCTGTACCAAAGTGGCCAGCACCGCATCGATCACATGCAGCGCTCCATGGTAATTGACCGCCTGATGACGCATCAATTCAGGAAGATCCAAATTTTTTAAGGGACGCACCGCTTTGTAGTGACCCGCACAATAAACCACCAGATCCAGGCCTTGGTGCAGGCGCACTTGTTCGGCAGCTTGGCGCACCGAGGCCACATCGGTCACATCACACGGCACCGCCAAGGCGTTCGATTGCCCTTGGCAAAGTTGCTGCAACAACGTGGCTTGGCGAGCCGACACCGCCACCCGAGCCCCTTGCGCCAACAAAGCTTGT
>CAWUNN010000463.1:0-1857 GCA_963923185.1 uncultured Limnohabitans sp.
GTCTTGTGGCACACCCACGCGCCGACTGGCGGTGACGGCGGCCCGCTTGGCCTCCAAGCCTGGCTCTTGGTAAAACTTTTCTGACAAAGGGGTGCGGATCATGCCGGGACAAATCGCGTTGCTGCGAATGCCTTTGGGCCCCCACTCCAGGGCCAATTGACGAGACAACTGCAACACCCCGGCTTTGCTGGCGCTGTAAGCGCCACTGGCACTTTGCGGAAACAAGGCCGCGATCGAGGCCACATGCACCAAACTGCCCTGCCCCGCTTGCAGCATGCCTTGACCGAAAGCGCGAGCACAAAGCAAATACCCCGTCAGGTTGACCGCCAGCACGTCGTTCCACTGCTGCAAGTCGACCTGGCTCAAGGCCCCTGAGCGCAACATGCCGGCATTGTTGATCAAGACCTGAGCAGGGCCCCATTGGTCATGCAAAGATTGGGCGGCTGCTTGCACGCTGCTCTCAAGCGATGTGTCGCAATGCAAACCGATGACTTCAGCGCCCATGGCCTGCAACTCATGCAGTTGCTGCTGCAACCCCTGGTCATTGCGATCGAGCAGGGCCACGCGTGCGCCCACCTCGGCCAAACGGTGGGCAATCGATGCCCCGATCCCACTGGCGGCACCGCTGACCACGCACACGCGATCACGCAGTTCCAGCCAATTGTTGTCTCCACTCATGTTTTGCTTTCTTGGCTTGAAATCAAGTGAGATTTTCAAGCAAATCGGCTCAAAATGGTTTTGACGATTCGAACAAAAAACAGGACAATTCGTGCAACTTTGAAAGCTTCCATGCTGCACGCTAGGGTTATCCCGAACTACGACCTGTATGGCGATTCGAGCCGAATCGAAGACACCGGCACCTTCAACTTTGAATGGATCCCCCAACGTTCTTCTCAACACAACTGGACGATCTTGCCGCACCGCCACGATTCATTCATTCAAGTGTTGTACATGACCCAAGGATCGGTGCAGGTGCAAATGGACGATGTGCGACAAAAACTGCAAGCACCTTGCGTGATGCAAATTCCAGCCGGCCATGTGCATGGGTTTCGTTTTTCAAGGGACACCCAAGGCCCGGTGGTCACCGCCATGCAAAAGCCGATCGAGACAGCCACTTCGCTGATGATGCCGTCTTTGCTGCAAAGCCTGCGCACCCCCCGGTTGATGTCCGTGCATGCAGAAATGCGCGACGTGGCGCAGATCATGCCGCTGTTCCAGGCCCTTGAACGAGAGTCGCAAAACTCTTCATCCGGGCAAGCGGCGGTCAGCACGTCGTTGCTGTTGGCCCTGATGGTGCACATTCATCGCATCAGCTTGTTGGCCGACAGCGCCACGGGCACCGCCCACTACAGCATGTCACGCAAAAGTCGCCAGATTGAAAAGTTTCGGCACCTGATCGACCAGCAATTCAGAACCGAACATTCGATGCAAGTCTATGCCGACCAACTGGGCCTGAGCGTGGGACAGATGTCGCGCATCTGCCGAGAGGTGCTGGGCAAATCGAGTTTGAATGTGCTCAATGATCGTTTGATCCAAGAAGCGCAACGCGGATTGGTCTATACCAGCTTGTCGATCAAACAACTGGCCGACGAATTGGGCTTTGTCGATGACGCCTACTTCAGCCGCTTTTTCAGAAAGCACACGGGGATCAGCCCCCGAGATTACCGAGCCAAGGCGCTGGCGCGCATGGTTCAGGGCTGAGGCCTTTCATTCGATTTCAGCGGCCTTTGAACACCGGCTGGCGTTGCGCCTTGCCAGCCGCGATGGCCTCATCCACGTCCTCGCTCCACTCCAGCGCATGACGCAAGGCATCTGAGAGTTGACGCGCGGCACTGAAACCTGGCTCGGTGCGTGCAG
>CAWUNN010000464.1:0-1848 GCA_963923185.1 uncultured Limnohabitans sp.
GCACTGGCATCAAATCACGCACTTGCTGCACCACGGCCAGCACATTGGCATCGGGTTGCTTTTGAATCATCAAGGTGATGGCGGGTTTGCCATTGGTGACACCGTAATTGCGGATGTCTTGCACCGAGTCAACCACTTGGGCCACGTCGCGCACGCGCACCGCCCGTCCGTCGACGTAGCGCACCACCACAGGGGCGTAGTCGGCCGCCTTGAGGGCCTGCCCATTGGATTCGATTTGCCAGCTGTGTGCGCCATTGTCCAGCAAGCCTTTGGGGCGATTGCTGTGGTTATTCAAGACCGCTTGTCTGACATCGTCCAAAGCCAACCCTTGAGCCAGCAATCGGTCTGGGTCCAACTCGATGCGCACAGCTGGCAACGCTCCGCCGCTGATGTTGACCAAGCCCACACCTTCGACTTGGGCCAAGCGCTGTGCCAAAAAGGTCGAAGCCAAGTCATACAACTGGCCACGGGTCAAGACCTCTGAGGTCAGAGAGAGAATCAAAATGGGTTGATCAGCCGGATTGACTTTGCGATAAGTGGGCGGTGTGGGCATGCCCGTGGGCAGCAAAGGGAGTGCCGCTTGAATGGCCGCAGAGACGTCGCGAGCCGCACTGTCGATGTTGCGGCTCAGTTCAAATTGCAAGGTGACGCGGGTGCTGCCTTGGGTCGACAACGAGGTGAGTTCGGTCACACCTGAAATGGCACCCAAAGATCGCTCAAGCGGGGTGGCCACGGTGGCCGCCATGGTCTCGGGGCTGGCTCCGGGCAAGGTGGCGGTGATCGAGATGGTTGGAAACTCGACTTGCGGCAAAGGTGCCACAGGCAACTGAAAATAAGCCAACACCCCTGCCAAGGCCACACCCAAGGTCAACAAGGTGGTGGCCACAGGCCGGTTGATGAAATGAGCCACCAGGCTCATGGGTGGGAGGGGTCGTCTTGGACCCTTGGCTTGAGTAGAGAGGCACCCCATGCGCGTTCAAAGGCCAGATAGATGACCGGGGTGGTGAACAAAGTCAACAATTGGCTCAGGGCCAACCCAGCCACCAAGGTGATGCCCAATGGTTGGCGCAACTCACTGCCCACCCCTTGACTGAGCATCAAGGGCAATGCGCCCAACAAAGCACACAGGGTGGTCATCAAAATCGGTCTGAAACGCAATTGGCATGCTTGTTCAATGGCTTGCCTAGGGGTCAGGCCATGCTCACGTTCGGCTTCAATGGCAAAGTCAATCATCATGATGGCGTTTTTCTTGACAATGCCGATCAGCAAAATGATGCCAATGATGGCCATCATGCCCAACTCGTTGCCTGAAACCAGCAAAGCCAGCAAGGCACCGACCGCAGCAGATGGCAGGGTGGACAAAATCGTGACGGGGTGAATGTAGCTCTCGTACAGCATGCCCAGCACGATGTACATGGTGACCACCGCTGCCAGAATCAACCACAAGGTGTTAGACAAAGAGGCGCTGAATGCCGAAGCGGCGCCTTGAAAATTCGATTCAATGCTCAGCGGCATCCCTTGATTGCGCAAGCCCGTCAGCCCCTGCTGCACCGCATCGACCGCATCACCCAAGGCCACGCCACGAGCCGGATTGAAATTCAAGGTCACAGCAGGGATTTGGCCCGAATGACTGACGTGCAACATGGCGGTCTTTTCATGGATGCTGACCACCGAATCCAAGTTGACCAAAGTGCCATTGACACTGGGGATTTTGAGCCGCAGCACATCGGCTGGCCCACCTCGTCGCGCCGGGTCGGCCTCGAGCACGACCCGATACTGGTTGCTTTGAGTGAAGATGGTGGACACCAATCGCTGACCAAAAGCATCATACAAAGCCTGATCGATGGC
>CAWUNN010000465.1:0-1846 GCA_963923185.1 uncultured Limnohabitans sp.
GGCATCGGCCAGCCGCTTGGCCGCGATGGCCGGATCCAGCGCAAACCAGACGGTCAAATCGGGTTGCAGCCATTGACCCTGGGTGGTTTGAACCCAAAGCTCCAACTGCTCAAGCACCCTCAGATCAAAGCCACGGCCATGGCCTTGGTAGGCAAAGGTGGCGTCTGTGAAGCGATCACACAGCACCACCTCAGCGCGCTGCAGGGCCGGCACAATGACTTGCATCAGGTGATCGCGCCGGGCGGCGAAAATCAACAAGGCTTCGGTCAGGGGATCCATGGACCGATGCAGCACCATCTCGCGCAGCTGCTCGGCCAAGGCGGTGCCACCAGGCTCACGGGTCAAGGTGACGCTGCGGCCCTGTTGTCGAAACACTTCAGCCAATCCCTGAATGTGGGTGGACTTGCCGGCACCGTCAATGCCTTCAAAGCTGATGAACAATCCTTTGGACATGCCGCTATTGTGCCTTGCCAGGTGGAGCGGCACGTTGCAGTTGGTAGCGTGCCACAGCGGCGTTGTGCGCCGCCAAGTCGTTGCTGAATTCACTGCTGCCGTCGCCACGGGCGACAAAGTACAAGGCGGGACTGTGGGCCGGCGCCACCGCGGCACGCAGGGCCGCACGACCCGGTAGCGCAATCGGGGTGGGCGGCAATCCATGGCGGGTGTAGGTGTTCCAAGGGTGATCGGTTTGCAGATGTTTGCGGCGCAAATTGCCGTCAAACTGCGCGCCCAGGCCATAAATCACCGTGGGGTCGGTTTGCAATGGCATGCCCAGTCGCAACCGGTTGTGAAACACCGCCGAGATCAAGGGCCGATCGCGGCCCTGCCCGGTTTCTTTTTCGATGATGCTGGCCAATGTCAAGGCTTGGTCTGCGCTGGTGAGCTCGATGCCCTCTGCCCTGCCCTGCCAGGCCTTGGCCAGTTGGCGTTGCATGGATTGCAAAGCCCGCTGATACAGGCGTAAATCTGAGCTGCCTTTGCCATAGTTGTAGGTGTCCGGAAAAAAACGCCCCTCAGCGGCCCATTCAGGGTGCCCCAGTTGCGCCATCAGTTGCCCATCGCTCAAGCCCTGGGTGTCGTGGCGCAACCCCTCAGCCTGATCGACCAGGCGACGCATCTGCGCCAGCGTCCAGCCCTCGATCACCGTGATCGATTTCAGGTTTTGATCGCCCCTGATGAGCTTACTCACCAACGCCCAAGGGCTGGTGCCTGGGGTGATCTCATAGCTGCCGGCGCGCAACATGCGCGATTGGCCACTGAGCCGCATCAACAACCACAAACCTGTGGGCCACACATCGACACCACTGTCGGCCACGGTTTGAGCCACGCCACGCACCGAGGTGCCCGGCTCGATGTACAGGTCGACGGTGTCGCTGCGCAAGGACATGGGCCATTGGGACCAACACAGACCCGCCAAGAGGCCCATCATGACCCACGTCAGGGCCATCAACCAGGGCCTGCGCCAGATAGGAAATTTAGATCGTTTGGCCATGTTCAAGTGTTTTGAAGATCATAATTCAGACATGTCTGTCGCCACACTCACACCTGTCTTAGAGCTGCAAGGTGCAGCCGCTTTGGAACACTTGGGCATCATCCGCTGCTGGGGTCCAGATGCCGTCGTGTTTTTGCACAACCAGTTGACCCAAGATGTGCAGCTGTTGCCCGTGGGGCAATCGCGCTTGGGTGGTTACTGCAACGCCCAAGGTCGCTTGCAAGCCAGCATGGTGGTGCATAAAAAAGCCACCGATGAAGTTTGGTTGATCATCCGACGCGAGCTGTTGGCCCGAACCATGAAGCGCTTGTCGATGTTTGTGCTCAGGGCCAAGGTCCAGCTCAGCGATCACAC
>CAWUNN010000466.1:0-1838 GCA_963923185.1 uncultured Limnohabitans sp.
GGCTTGCACCACTTCGCTGGGGTGACGGACACGGCGCCATGCCATGTCGGTGATGTGCAACAGGCCATCGATGCCACCCAGGTCGACGAATGCGCCGTACTCGGTGATGTTTTTCACCACGCCCGTGACGACAGCACCCTCTTTCAGGGTCTCCATCAGCTTGGCGCGCTCTTCGCCCATGGACGCTTCGACCACGGCGCGTCGGCTCAGCACCACGTTGTTGCGCTTGCGATCGAGTTTGATGACCTTGAACTCCATGGTCTTGTTCTCGTACGGAGACAAGTCTTTGAGCGGGCGGGTGTCGATCAATGAGCCAGGCAAGAACGCGCGGATGCCGTTGACCAACACGGTCAAGCCACCTTTGACTTTGCCGCTGGTGGTGCCGGTGACAAACTCGCCGGACTCAAGGGCTTTTTCAAGCGACAGCCACGAA
Source organism: uncultured Limnohabitans sp. (assembly GCA_963923185.1). GTDB lineage: Bacteria > Pseudomonadota > Gammaproteobacteria > Burkholderiales > Burkholderiaceae_C > Limnohabitans. Next base: position 434 of record CAWUNN010000466.1, read on the forward strand.
GCCAAGCGTTTGGCGGTGTCGCGGCTCAGGATGGTGTCGCCGTAGCCGTTTTCGACGCTGCTGATGGCCACCGACACAAAGTCGCCGGCCTGGACTTCGACTTCGCCCTGGTCGTTTTTGAATTCCTCGATGGGCACATAAGCCTCAGACTTGAGGCCGGCATTGACCACCACGTGGTTGTGCTCCACACGCACGACTTCGGCGGTGATCACCTCGCCAGTTCGCATTTCAGAGCGCTTGAGGGATTCTTCAAACAGGGCGGCAAAAGATTCAGACATGGTTTTCCTATACCGGTGCAGGGAAGAAGCCAGCCCCATTGCTGAGCCACATGGTCTGAACCGGAGGTGTGTGCGACCAGAGATCGCGGTTGAGTTGTCGAACCCCAAGGCCAGTGCGCAAGCAGCGCGGGTGGGAGCCGTTGGGGGCCAGTTCTGCGTTGAATTCCAACGCGGTGCATATTCTAGCAAAAAAGCATCAGTTCTGGTGCGGCCCCGACCGACTGGCATCCAACACGGCTTGATCGGGACAAAGCCATTGGCTTGTCTGCAAAAATTGTATACACTTGGTTCAGCCGTCGCAGCGGAGCAGGGCCCAGCCCTTGTTCGCGACACTTTGGTTCTCACAGTGCCCGCAGTGGTGAGTGACCCGCAGACTCAAGGACTTGTTCCCTTGGGTGCCATGCTTGGAAAGCTCTGAAGATGGAAGCGTATTTGCTCGATTGGGCCAATTTGCTGTTGCGCTGGCTGCACGTCATCACCGCCATCGCCTGGATCGGTTCTTCTTTTTACTTTGTTTTCTTAGACAACAACCTGATCAAACCGCAATCGCCTGATTTGCTAGAAAAAGGGGTGGATGGTGCCATGTGGGCGGTGCACGGTGGGGGCTTTTACAACCCGCAAAAGTACATGGTGGCCCCCAAAAAGATCCACACCAAGTTGCATTGGTTTTACTGGGAAGCCTACAGCACCTGGTTGAGCGGTTTTTCGCTCTTCACCGTGTTGTACCTGTGGAATGCGGGCACGTTTTTGGTGGACAAGTCTTTGATGGATTGGGCCCCCTCGACCGCTGTGATGGCCGCATTGGGCTTTTTGGTGGCGTTTTGGCTGATTTACGACCAGGTCTGCCGCATTTGGGGTTTTCGCCAAAACGGTGAGAACATCGTCGGCCTGATCATGCTGGGGGTGATCGGCTTGTCTTGCTGGCTGGCTTGCCACCTGTTTGCTGGGCGCGCTGCCTTTTTGCTGGTCGGGGCCATGATCGCCACCGCCATGAGCGCCAATGTGTTTTTCTGGATCATTCCGGGGCAACGCAAGGTGGTGGCCGCCATGACCAGTGGCCAACCCTATGACGCCAGCGCCTTGGCCATCCATGGCAAGCGGGGCAAACAGCGCAGCGTGCACAACAC
>CAWUNN010000467.1:0-1822 GCA_963923185.1 uncultured Limnohabitans sp.
TCGGCAGCGTCAGATGTGTATAAGAGACAGCAAGTTGACTGGCGAAATCGCTTTGGACGACCTCAACCGCCGTGGCGGATTGTTGGGCCGTAAGGTGGAATGGGTGCTCAAAGACGATCAGTCCAAGCCCGATGTGGCGCGCACCTTGTATGAACAATTGGTCACCGTGGACAAGGTGGATTTGTTGATCGGCCCGTATGCCACCCCTAATATTTTGTCGGCCATGGGCGTGGCGCAGCGCTACAACAAGCTGATCATCCACCATTCGTTTGGCATGCCCCATTTGGCCAAGTACGAGCGTCAGTTTCCGACCTGGTCGGTGGGGGTCGATCCAGCCCGAACCACTTCGGATTTGGTGATGGACTTCCTGGCCACCATGCCCAATCCACCCAAACGCATCGCGGTGGTGACCAGCAAATTTGCACCCTGCCAGTTGATCTCGTTGGGCATGCGAGACGCCATCAAACGGCGCGGCCTGACCGAGCTGATGTACTTGGAGTGGGACTTTGGCAACCGCGACTTTGGCGCCATTGCCAGCCGATTGAAGGACGCCAAGCCCGATTTCATCTACGCGGGTGTCATCGCCATGGAGGGCATGATGCTGATCGATGCGATGAAAAAGATCGACTACAAAGCCCCACCCATGTTCCACCATCTGCCATCGCCCGGGCCCATGGTCAACTCGATGGATGCCCAAGGCATGTTGGTGGCCACCATTTTTGAAGAGCACGAACCCATGCTCAGTCAGCACGGGGCGCGCGAGTTTGTGGCGCAATTCAACCAGCGTGCCAAAGCGGCGGGTTTGCCTGACAACGCGGTCGACACCCAAGCTGCAGGCTCTTTTGCCGCCTGGCAAGTGTTAGAGGCCGGTGTCAAGGGCGCTGGCAGCATCGATGACACGGCGGTGTCGCAGTGGCTGAAGAAAAACGCGGTGCCCACCATCACCGGGCCTTTGCGTTTCGATGGCCCCAACAACTACGGAAGCGACTTGACCAAAATCAAGCAGGTACAAAACAAAGATTGGGTGGTGGTGTGGCCGCGATCATCGGCCAAACCCGGTACGCAGTACCAACCCACTTGAAGATGCACGATGTCTTGGCCCAGCTTTGATTTGTTGGCCCAGTCCATTTTGGCTGGGCTTTTCATTGGCAGTCTGTATGGTTTATTGGGTTTGGGTTTGAGCCTGTCTTGGGGCATGCTCAATCAAATCAATCTGGCGCACTTTGCCCTGGCTTTTCTGGGGGCTTATCTGACCTACCAACTGACCACCACGGTGGGGGTGGATCCGTTTTTGACTTTGATATTGATCTTGCCCTTGTTTTTCATGATGGGTGTGTTGATGCATGCCTTGTTCACGCGCTTCAAGGTCAGCGTGTTCAATTCGCTATTGGTCAACTTTGGCTTGACGGTCATCATTGACAGCTTCATCCAGTACATCTGGACGGCCGATTACCGCAAACTTGAAACCCCGTATGCGACCATGAAGTTGGCTCTGGCGGGCTTGTATTTTCCGCTTCCCGAGATGTTGACCTTGTGCGCTTCGGCGGGATTGGCCATGGCCACTTGGGCCATCTTGCGCTACACCCGTGCCGGCAAGGCTTTGCGGGCCATTTCGATGGATCCCCAAATGGCCCGTGCATTTGGCATTCCTGAGGGACGTCTGACACATGTCTTGTCGGGGGCTGCGGCCGCCATGGCCGGCTTGGCGGGGGTGTGCATTGCCCTGAGTTTTACTTTGGCCCCATCGCAAATCTACCTTTGGATCGGTGTGATTTTTGCAGCGGTCATGATCGGGGGTTTGGGCAACCCTTGGGGACCATTG
>CAWUNN010000468.1:0-1813 GCA_963923185.1 uncultured Limnohabitans sp.
CGCTGGGCCACCACCGGAGAACGTTCCATGTCACCGTGGCGGACCAATGCACCCACTTTCAATCCGGTGGGATCCGATGCATCGATGTGTTTGAGTTCTTGCAGACCAGAGATGTCAATCACGCATTCAGGCTTGACCAGTCTAAAGTTCATCATCGGGATCAAGCTTTGCCCGCCTGCCATCACCTTGGCGTCCACGCCTTTCGCATGGGCTTGCGCCAGCACCTGCAACGCCTCGCTCAGATGGGTAGGTCTTTCGTAGCGAAAGTTGGCCGGTTTCATCCTCGTTGGATTGGTGTGGTGTAGGGAGCAATCAGAGGTGCGGGCTCAGATGCCAAAGGCCATCTGAGTCCAAGGATGCGCTAAAAAGACAAATCGGTCCATCATGGTTTTTTGACCAAGGGGCAAGTGCTCTCTGAAAGTGGTTTGAAGGCCTGCTCAGCGGGGATGGTCGATAGCAATTTGTAGTAGTCCCAAGGGTATTGGGATTCAGATGGTTTTTTGACTTGATAGATGTACATGGTGTGAACCATTCGTCCATCGGGTCTGATCACCCCACCTTTGGCAAAAAAATCATTGATGGGCACGCCTTTCATCTTGGCCATCACTGCCCCTGCTTCGTCGGTGCCAGCGGCCTGAATGGATTTCAAGTAATGCATGGTAGAGGAGTAATCACCCGCATCGCCCATGTTGGGCATGCGCTTGGTGCGTTCGAGGAATCTGCGCGACCAAGCCCGGGTTTCATCATCACGGTCCCAGTAAAAGGCGTTGGTCAAAATCAAGCCTTGAGCCGTTTCCAGACCCAAAGCATGGACATCACTGATCCACACCAACAAACCCGCAATGGTCTGATTGCGATTGCTGATTTTGAATTCTTTGGCAGACTTGATGGCGGCCACCAAACTGGCGCCAGAACCGGCCAATGCCACGACTTTGGCTTTGGAGGCTTGCGCTTGCAACAAAAAAGACGAATGGTCGATGGTCTCAAGTGGGTAGCGAATGGAGCCCACAACTTTGCCCCCGCGCTGCTTGACCATGTTCCCTGTGTCTGCTTCCAATGCGTGCCCAAAAGCATAATCAGCGGTCAGGAAAAACCAAGTGTCCAAGCCTTGATCGATCATCGCCCTTGCCGTGCCATTCGACAGGGCCCAAGTGTCATAGGCGTAATGGACCGTGTTGGCGTTGCAAAGGTCGTTGGTCAGTCGCGAAGTGCCAGAAGTGGTGACGATGGCGATTCGATTTTTTTCCTTGGCCACACCAGACACCCCCAGCGCAATGGTGGAGTTGACCAAATTGGCAATCAAATCGACTTTTTGGGTATCGAACCACTCGCGGGCTTTGCCCAAAGCCACATCGGGTTTGTTCAAGTGATCAGCAGAAATCACTTCGATGGGGGCGCCCAGTACTTTGCCCCCAAAGTCCTCGACTGCCATTTGAACGGCAGTGACCGCACCCATGCCTGACTCGTGTGAGAACTGACCCGTCATGTCGGTCAGGACACCGATGCGAACCACATTGTCTGAAATCCGACTCGGATTGCTGGATTGGGACCAAACTGGCCATGCGGTGCAAGCCATGCACGCTGCAAAACACGATGCCGCCAGGCGCAGGTTCCATGTCATATTTGCCTCTCACTTGAGGTCACAAACTCAAGCAATGAGCAATTTAAATCAATGACCACGGTGCCAGATCAGGTATTACCCCTAGTGAGATGGGCACAAGTCTCTCAATTGACATGACTCATGCTGGCCTCACTGCACTCAAGGGATGGCTGCCACGCTCAGACCTTGGACCTTATGGCGATCGATCAACTG
>CAWUNN010000469.1:0-1801 GCA_963923185.1 uncultured Limnohabitans sp.
CCCAAGCGCCCACCACGGCAAGCCCAGCGCAGCCTGAGCGTCGCCAGGCCTTGGCGGTGGCAGCCGGCGCCGTTGCTGCTGCCATGCCATTGGCCGCCCCATCACAGCCCACGCCCCCTTCGTCCAACCTCAAGCCTGAGGTGACAGGGCGCGCCCACAGCGCCATCAAGAAGGTCGATGGGCGTGAGATCTCTTTGTTCATGTGGAACAAACGCTTGGCGCAAACCAATGCCCCACCCAAGGCCACGGTGTTGTTGGTGCATGGCTCCTCGGTGTCTTCGACGCCGGTCTATGACCTGATGGTGCCCGGTCGCGATGACGCCTCGATGATGGATTGGCTGGCACGCCTGGGCTATGACGTGTGGTGCTTCGATTGCGAGGGTTATGGGCGCTCTGACAAGTCGCGCGCCGTCACCGCCGATGTGGCCATGGGGCCCGATGACTTGGACGCCGTCACCCAAGCCATCACGCGCCTGAGTGGGGCCCGCCAATTCATGCTGTACGGCGCGTCCTCGGGGGCCTTGCGCGCGGCTTTGTTTGCCCAGCGTCACCCCGAACGAGTCGCCCGATTGTTGCTGGATGCCATGGTTTGGACCGGGCAGGGCAGCCCGACCCTGGTTGAGCGACGCAAAAGACTGCCCGCTTACTTGGCCCATCACCGCAGGCCGATTGATCGCGCCATGATCCGCAGCATTTTCACTCGCGATCATCCGGGCACTTCTGATTTGTCGGTGGTCGATGCCTTTGCCGATGCCGTGCTGGCGCTGGATGACTCGATGCCCACGGGCACCTACATCGACATGACGTCCCATTTGCCGGTCTGTGATCCAGCGCAGATCAAGGTGCCCACCGTCATCTTGCGGGGTGAGTTTGACGGCATCGCCACCATGGAAGACTTGCTGGGGTTCTTTCAGAGGCTGCCCCATCCAGACAAACAGTTCGTGGTCATGCAAGGCATCGCACACTCGAGCACCCGATCCAAGAATTACCGCACGGTTTACCACCTGATTGAGCGCTGCCTGTCGCAGCCCTTGCCGGTGTACACCGGGGCTTGAGGATCGCGCGCGACTCTTCAAGCGCCCCCCAGCTGCAGTGCACCTCGTTTCATCTCGGCCACCAAGGCCCGCTGAGCCGTGGCCGTCAACTGGTCTTGCAAAGAGGCGCTCACCAAAGCGTGGGTGAGTTGGTGCTCGGCATTCAAAATGGGCACCGCAATGATGGTCAAGCCCGCGATGTACTGCCCACGGTCGATGCCCACGCCCTGCAATCGAACCTCTTGCACTTGTTTCAACCAATCTGCCCATTTGGGTCGCTGATCCCAGCGCAATGCATGGAAGCGTTGACGCAACTCGGTCTCGCTCAGGCCACCAAAAGCAGCCACCAGCCTGCCAGTGGCGCTGATCAGCGCCGGAAATCGACTGCCCACATCGACATGCAATGAGAAAGGCGATTGAGATTTGGCCAGGGCCATGACCGTCATGTGATCCCCGCCCATCAACTCCACACCAATGGCAGTGACCCCCCAGCGGTCGGCCAGCGACTGCAGCAAAGCTTGTGCATGGCGTGGAAAGGGGTCGCTCAAGATCACCGAGCGCGCCAAACTCAGCATGCCCGAGCCCAGGCGATACCTTTTGCTGCCCGCATCCATGCCAATCAAACCCTCGGCATGCAAGGATCGCAAGATGTGCAAACAGGTGCTGGGCACCAACTGCAGTGCGTCGGCGATGGCTTTCACGCCCATGGGCGTTTGAGCGCGACCCAACAGACGCAGAATGGCCACCGCGCGGGTCACGGCGGGCAC
>CAWUNN010000470.1:0-1793 GCA_963923185.1 uncultured Limnohabitans sp.
ATTCAACAAAATGGCCGATCCACCATAGCTCATCAGCGGCAACGTCAGACCTTTGGTCGGCAACGCGCCCAGGTTCACACCCATGTTGATGAATGACTGAAAGCCAATCCAAATGCCCACCCCTTGGGCAAACAACCCTGCAAAGACGCGATCCATGGCCACCGCCAAGCGACCGATTTGCATGATGCGCCGGGTCAGCCACAAATAGGCTGCGATGACAATCAAGACACCCACAAACCCAAACTCTTCACCCAATACCGACAACAAAAAGTCCGTGTGCGCCTCAGGTAGCCAATGCAATTTTTCGATGCTGCCGCCCAACCCCACGCCCAATAATTCACCGCGTCCAATGGCGATCAGTGCATGCGACAGTTGATAACCTTTGCCGATGGCGTGCTCTTTGCTCCAGGGGTCGAGGTAAGCAAAGATGCGTTCTCGACGCCACTCTGACAAGGCAATCATCAAGCCAAAGGCCACCACCAACACCAAGGCAATCAAAAAGAACATGCGGGCGTTGACACCACCCAAAAACAAGATGCCCATGGCAATCACAGCAATCACCATGAAAGCCCCCATGTCGGGCTCAGCCAAGAGCAAAGATCCCACCACCGCAACGGCCAATCCCATCGGCGCGACTGAGGTGAAGAATTTCTCTTTCACTTCCATTTTGCGAACCATGTAGTTGGCGGCGTACAACAACACCCCCAACTTGGCCAGCTCAGAGGGCTGAAAATTCATGATGCCCAAAGCAATCCAACGGCGCGCTCCGTTGACCCCTTTGCCAATGAAAGGAATCAGCACAGCAATCAACAAGATCAAAGAGGCCACAAAGACCCAGGGTGCAACCCGCTCCCAGGTGTCCATGGGCACTTGATAGGCAAGCACAGCCAGCACCAAGGCGATCACAATTGAAAACGAGTGCCGAATCAAAAAGTGATAAGGTGAGTAATTGGCAAAGCGCGGGTTGTCAGGCATGGCAATCGAGGCCGAATAGACCATCACCAATCCCCACAGGATCAAGGCACTGACCACCGACACCAGCAAAGCGTCCACGCCATTGACATGGGCTGGAGCAGCCGTCGTGCGGCTGAATTCGGTGCCTTTGACACGCACGGGCAATTCATTCAGGCTGCCATCGATCGGCAAACCGCGAAGGCGTGACCACCAACTTTGCACCACCGCATTCATGGCGTTCCCCTTGCGCTGGCCAGCTCGCGCACGGCGTCAACGAAGACCTCAGCCCGATGGGCATAGTGGTCAAACATGTCAAAGCTGGCGCAAGCCGGCGACAACAGCACGGCGTCTCCTGCTTGGGCTTGTGCGGCACACCACTGCACCGCAGCAGCCAGATCGTCACAGCGATGCAGGTTTTGCACATGGTTTTTCAAGGCCTCATGGATGCGCGGAGCATCGCGTCCAATCAAGGCCACACCATGGACATGCCGATGAACGGGTTGAGCCAAAGGAGAAAAGTCTTGCCCTTTGCCGTCACCGCCCAAAATCACCCACAATCGCCGCTCAGCCCCCAAGCCCTCGATGGCGGCCACTGTGGCCCCTACATTGGTGCCCTTGCTGTCATCAAAGTACTCGACGTCAGAGACGATGGCCACCGATTCGACCCGGTGCGACTCACCTGCGTATTCACGCAAACCAAACAGCATCGGGCCCAGAGGTTTTCCGGTGCTGGCGGCCAGCGCCAAGGCAGCCAATGCATTCAATGCGTTGTGTCGACCTCTGATGCGCAGTGCATCGGCTGGCATCAGGCGTTGAAGGTGAATTTCTTCTGGTTCGCC
>CAWUNN010000471.1:0-1788 GCA_963923185.1 uncultured Limnohabitans sp.
CGGCAGCGTCAGATGTGTATAAGAGACAGGATTGAGCCAAGGCCATGACCTTTTGTCGCAAAGCTTCGCGTTGTTCGAATGGGATTTTTTGCGAAATGCCCACATGGTCATCTTGCGGCAAAAACACCAGCATGCGCCCAGCGATGCTGATTTGGGTGGACAGCCTCGCGCCTTTGGTGCCCATGGGGTCTTTGATGACTTGCACCATCAAAGACTGACCTTCATAAATTTGTTTTTCAATGGGCGGTGGAGCGACCTCTTTGGGGCCAGATTCGGCGTGGCGCTGCAAGATATGGCCCACCAAGTCGGCCACATGCAAAAAAGCCGCCCGATCCAAGCCGATGTCGATGAAGGCCGATTGCATGCCTGGTAGCACGCGGGTGACCTTGCCCAAATAGATGTTGCCCACCAAGCCGCGCTCAAGGGTGCGCTCCACGTGCAACTCTTGAACGGCTCCGTTTTCCACCACGGCGACCCGGGTTTCTTGAGGGGACCAATTGATCAGGATGTCTTGCATAGGGTGTTTGTGGCAGACAGTTTAGCAATAAAGCCCCGAAAAATAAGGGAAAATTGCCCCTCAGGACACCTGCTTCATGAAAATACTGGTCACCGGCGCAGCCGGCTTCATCGGCATGCACACCAGCCTGGCCTTGCTCAGACAAGGTCACCAGGTGGTGGGCATCGACAACCTGAACGATTACTACGACGTTCAACTGAAAATGGATCGCTTGGCGCGGCTGACGCCTGAGCCGGGTTTTGCGTTCACCAAGCTCGACATCGCCCAGCCCCAGGCGCTGAGCGCCCTCTTTGCCGATCAACGCCCCGACGGTGTCATTCACCTGGCGGCCCAAGCGGGCGTGCGTTATTCGCTGACGCACCCCGAGGCTTACATCCAATCGAACTTGGTGGGCTTTGCTCAACTGCTGGAAGCCTGTCGGGCCCACCCCGTGCAACACCTGGTCTATGCATCCAGCAGCAGTGTCTATGGCCACAACACCAAGCTGCCCTACGCCGAGACCGATCCAGTCGATCAACCGGTGAGCCTGTATGCCGCGACCAAAAAATCAAACGAGCTGATGGCCTACACCTACAGCCATTTGTATGGCATCGCCGCCACCGGCTTGCGTTTTTTCACGGTCTATGGTCCATGGGGTCGACCCGACATGTCGCCCATGCTTTTTCTAAAAGCCATTTTGGCGGGCCAGCCCATTCGGGTCTTCAACCACGGTCAGATGCAGCGCGATTTCACCTACGTGGATGACATTGTCCAAGGCGTGATCGAGGTCTTCAAGCGTCCCCCTGTGGCCGACACTGCCGGGTCGGTGGCGCATCGCATTTTGAACATTGGCAACCACCAACCCGTGGGCTTGCTGGACTATGTGGCCTTGCTCGAAAAACTGGCCGGCCAAAAAGCCCAGATTCAACTCGAGCCCATGCAGGCCGGTGATGTGCTGGCCACCTATGCCGACACCCGAGCCATCTTCGAGCTCACCGGCTTCAAGCCCGAAACCCCTTTGGAAGTGGGCTTGTCCCGTTTTGTCGACTGGTACCGAGAGCACCACCGGGTCTGACGGCCTTTCATTCAACTGTCATGGATTTGACCGATCATCTTCACATGAACATCGCCATTGCTGGTCTGGGTTACGTGGGCTTGTCCAACGCGGTGCTGTTGGCCCAGCACCACCCTGTCATCGCTTTTGACCCGATCCCCGCCAAGGTCGAGCAGGTCAATCGACGCGTGTGCCCCATCGATGACCCTGAAATCACACAGTACCTGCGCTGTCTCTT
>CAWUNN010000472.1:0-1781 GCA_963923185.1 uncultured Limnohabitans sp.
GCGACGGCTCTCACGGGGCTGGACCCACAGGCTTGGCAGAACTGCCTGATGGTCCACACAGCAGGCTCAGCGGTCATGGCGGGTGAGGTGGCGGTTGTAGCGATTCATCAGCCAAGCAGTCAGCCAGGACAGGCTGAGGTAGATCAGCATGATCAAGCCAATGCATTCGACCGCACGCCCAGTTTGGTTCAAGGCGGTATTGGCGATGCTGACCAGATCGGGATAGCCAATGGCCACCGCCAGCGATGAGTTTTTGATCAAATTCAGGTATTGGCTGGTCAACGGGGGCACCGCAACCCTCATGGCTTGTGGCAACACCACCTGACGCAAGGTTTGGGAGGGGGTCAGCCCCAAGCTTTGTGCCGCCCAAGTTTGCGCCTTGGGCACAGCTTGCAGGCCCGCTCTGAACACTTCAGCCACAAAGGCCGAGGTGTAGATGCTCAGGCCCAGCCACAGCGCCAGGTATTCGGGACTCAGGCCGTTGGACTGTTCACCCCATTGCAGCCCAGCTTTGCTGAAACTGAACCCCCACCACGACCAGGCTTGATCAAGATCCGGCATGAGTTCAATGCAGGCGATGTACCACATCAGCAATTGAATCAACAAGGGAATGTTGCGCAGCACCTCGATCACTACCCTGGCACACAGACTGGCCAAAGGGTGCGAACTGATGCGGGCCACGGCCCACACCAAGCCCAATGCGGTGGCCAATACCACCCCCGGCACGGCCACCCGAAGGGTATTGATGAGACCGACCAAAAACGCATGCCAAAACGGATCTTCGGCACTGTGAGTCAACCAACTCTCTGAGATGTCAAAGCCGACCGGCTCGGTCAAAAAATCAAGACCACTTTGAATCCCGCGCGCTTGCATGTTGACACGCAAGTTGTACGCCAACACCCCCATCAAGCCCAGCAGGACACACACCAAGGCGGCTTGCCACCAGCGATGAGCGTTTCGGCGCAACCCACTCATGAACGGTTCAACGCAAGGGCAGGGCGTACATCAGGCCCCCTTGGGTCCACAAAGCGTTGGCGCCACGTTTGAGCCCGACAGGGGTTTGTTCGCCCACATGACGCTCAAAGATTTCGCCATAGTTTCCCACAGCACCCAGCGCCCGCAAAAGCCACTCTTTGTCCAAACCCAACATCTTGCCCAAGTCTTCGCCCTTGCCCAACATGCGCAACACAGCGGGGTCGCTGGCCTCGATCATCTTGTTCAGGTTGTCGCTGCGCACGCCTTGCTCTTCGGCCTCGATCAAGCCGTACAAGGTCCAACGCACCACCGACAGCCATTCATCATCGCCTTTGCGCACCAAAGGCCCAAGGGGTTCTTTGGAAATCAAGTCTGGCAAGATCACATGGTCTTTGGGATTTTTGGCTTCGCGCGAGCGAATCGATGCCAAGCCCGAGGCATCAGTGGTGTAGGCCTGACAGCGCCCAGAAAAGTAGGCGGCATTGGCAGCGTCGAGTTTTTCAAATACCACGGGCTTGATGCCCAGTTTGTAGGCCCTGGAGAAATCACTCAGGTTCTTTTCGGTGGTGGTGCCTGTTTGGGTACACACGGTGGCGTTTTTCAGCTGCTTGGCCGATTTGATGCCTGATTTGGCAGGCACCATGAAGCCTTGTCCATCGTAAAAGACAATGGCCGTCATGCTCAAGCCCAATGCCGTATCGCGGCTGAGTGTCACGGTGGTGTTGCGCGACAACAAATCGACCTCGCCTGCTTGCAGGGCCGTGAATCGCTGGGCCGCCGCCAAAGGCACGTAGCGAACCTTGTCG
>CAWUNN010000473.1:0-1774 GCA_963923185.1 uncultured Limnohabitans sp.
CCCACAAGCCGTGTGGGGCCTGTCGGGCGAGGTGATGCAAGCGCTGGGGCTGGCGACTTTGCCCCCTTGGAGCACCAGCGAATTGGCGCAAGGCACAGTCATCAGCTTGTACCCGGTGGGCACCCAGGCCAGGGCACTGTTGCTGCCCCACAGCGACATGCCTTTGAACGCCACCTTCAGTCCATCAGACTGGCTGGCGGGCGAGGTGCTGGCAGGGGTGGCCGATGTGCAAGAGGCCACCTTCGAGGCCTTTGTGCCCCAAATGCTCAACCACGAATCGGTAGGTGGGGTCCATTTCAAAAAGGGTTGCTACCCTGGCCAAGAGGTGGTGGCGCGCAGCCAATTCAGGGGCACACTGAAGCGGCGCACGTTTTTGTTTGCCACCGATCAACCCTTGAGCGCAGGGTCAGAGGTGATGTCGGGGTCAGATGCGGTGGGCCTGGTGGCCCAAGCTGCCGCCATGCCAGATGGCAAGGGGGTGGCCCTGGCTTGCATCTTGATCCAACACGCTCACGACAGCACTTTGAATGTGCAAGGCGTGGGGCTGCATTTGCTCCCCCTGCCCTACGATTTGCTGCAAGACATTTAAAGGGCGACAACGGCCCAAGGGCCAGTCAGTGCTTCAAGAGCCACAGCGGAAACTGGGTGCAGTCCAGACCCGACAAACCTTGGGCAATGGCCGCATCCAGATTTTGGAGTGTGGTCTGGGCAAGCGGCATGGCGTGGCCCCGTTGGGTGCCTTGCTCGACCATGGTCTTGACATCTTTTCTCATGGTGGCCAAATCCACGGTCACCGTGGCTTGTGGCTGGCCCGCGATGGCGTCGGCCAACATGCCCCCGCGCACCTTGAGCATGTTGGGTCCCCCAGATGATTCGGACAACACTTCGACCAGTTCTTTGGCATCGATGTCCATGCCTTGCACCAAAGCCAATGCCTCGGACAGGGTTTGCCAGTACACCATCAGCGGCAGGTTGACGCACAGCTTCATGCGTGCACCATGGCCGTGAGCGCCGACTTTGACCACTTTGCGGCACAGCTGGTTCAACAGCTCTTGTGCCGCTTGCACGTGCTCGGGGCTGCCCCCGACAAAACCGATCAGCTTGCCTTCTTTGGCCGGTCCGATGCTGCCGCTGACCGGGCACTCCAAGTAACGGGCACCGACCTGCGCGGCCTTGGTTGCCATCTGGGCCTGAAACTCAGGTGCCACGGTGCTCATCTCGATCAACAAAGCCCGGGGTTGTTGCAACAAACCCTGGGGTCCGCTGTACACCTGCTCGACGGCGGCGGCATCGGTAAGCAAACTGATCACGATGTCGCAGGTTTGAGAAAGCTCTTGTGGCTGTTGCACCTGGCGGGCACCGGCCGCCACCAACGGCTGGGCTCGGGCCGGATTGCGGTTCCAAACCGTCAACTGATGCCCCAAGCCCAGCAAACGCTGTCCGATGGCCAAGCCCATTTTGCCGGTACCGGCGATTCCGATGTTCATCACTTCTCCTGTCATGTGGGCAACACGCCCCACGGGCAGACCCCATGGTCAGCCGCTTGGGTTCATGTAGAGTGTCGCAAAGCTCAAGCCCGTATTCTGTAGCAGGCGCGACTTCCGCACATAAAAACCAAGGAGCAGCGATGGAATTGTTCGATTTGACGGGCCAAGTGGCCGTGGTCACCGGGTCTTCACGCGGCATTGGCCGCGCCATTGCCGAGCGGCTGGCCGAGCACGGCGCCCGGGTGGTGATTTCTTCTCGCAAAGCCGGGCCCTGCCAAGAGGTGGCC
>CAWUNN010000474.1:0-1764 GCA_963923185.1 uncultured Limnohabitans sp.
GACAGGGCGCCTACGGCAATGTGCCCGCTGATGGTGACTTCGAACGATTCAATACCAAGCTGGAGCAGTTTGGCAATCCCGTGCATTGCGCGCGTCTGATGCGCAATGGTCAATTGGCGGTGTGCGACCGGGCGCAAAACAGGCTTCAATTTTTCAGCAAAGACGGCAAATTCCTCCATCAACTCGAAATCGACATCGACACCAAGAACAACACCACGGGTTGGGGTTCTGTGTATGACGTGGTCGAAGACGCCAAAGGCCGTCATTGGTTTGTCGCCGATGGCACCAACAACGAGATCAAAATCGTGAGCCAGAAAACCCGAAAAATCATCGGCACCGTGGGTCGCTCAGGTCGCAATGCGGGTGACTTCCATGTGCTGCACAACATCGCCATTGACAGCCATGGCAACCTGTACACCTCTGAGGTCGACAGCGGCAAGCGGGTACAAAAATTCACGCTCACCCAGTGAGCGGGTCCCTCACTGGCCCTGTTCGTTGCCGTAGGTCTTGACCAAATAGTCGACGATGGCGGGCATGTCTTCGTCAGCGATGGGTGCTTTGAAGACGACCTTCATGCGCTTGACCATGGCGTCCCAGTAGGGGCGGGCGGCGGTGGGGGGTTGATACGCCATGTATTCGGCCGAATGGCAGACCACGCAGCTGGCCTGTGCTTTGGCAAAGCCGGGCAGGTGGCTGGATTTGAGTGCAACGCCATCGGCGGGCAATTGAATGGTTTTGGTGACTGCCAGGCACAGGGATGCCGATGCGATCAAAGGCAGCGCGATCCAGAGGGTGCGAAGTTTCATGGCCATCCCTTTCAGACTGCAGTCACTTTGACCGACTCGACCACATTGCGCATGTAGCCAGCAGGCTGCCACAAGGCCTGTGTGGGTTGGCTTTGCCCCGATCGATTCCAAGCCCTGACCCGCAGGTCGTGGCCTCCTTTGCCCGGGGTGAACGGAAACACAAACTCTCTGAACGAGTAGCGGCCCAAATCGGCCCCCAGCTTGGCGGCGCGCCAGCTGGCGCCAGCATCGAGCGTGTAGGCCACCTCAGAGATGCCTTGGCCGCCATCAAAGGCGATGCCACGCACCTGAATGGTTTGACCCGCATTCAAGACTTGGCCATCGACCACCGACGTGATGAACGAGCGCACATTGAAGCGACCAATGGGGCGGGTGGCTTGCGCCGCGGTGCCTGGCTCGATGCAGGCACATGGGTTGTCGGGGATTCGGTAAGCCGGTTTCATCCAAAACTCTTCAAACGGATGGTCAATGACTTGGATGGATGAGAGGTGTTTGATCCAATAGGTGCCATAAAACCCTGGTACCACCAAGCGCACCGGAAAGCCATTGAGCATGGGCAAATCGGCGTCGTTCATTTGATAGGCGACCATCACCTCACCGTCCATGGCATGGGCCAGGTCCAGCGATTTCACAAAATCACCCCCGCCAAACAAGGCCGTGTCCAAACCGTCAAAGGTGACTTGTTTGGCAGAAGCTTGGATGTCGGCGCCAGCCAACAGGTCTTTCAAAGGCACCCCCAGCCATTTGGCGTTGCCCATGGCCCCATTGGAGAGTTGGCCGCCTGTGACGCGCGGCGCAAAATGTCCACGGCTGTTGCCCGAGCACTGGTTGACGGCCACCAGCTCAACGGGTTTGAATCGGCGGCGCAAATCGGCCACACTGATTTCAAAGGGCTTGCCCAGCGCATTGCCACCGATTCGAATGACGTGTTGATCGCCATCGATCGAGGTCGGGATAC
>CAWUNN010000475.1:0-1763 GCA_963923185.1 uncultured Limnohabitans sp.
GAGGTCCAACTGACCACCCGCGAGGCTGCAGGCTCAGCGCTCACCCGTGCGGTTTGTAACACTTGGTCAGCGGCTTTTTCGCTGGTGCCCAACTGAATCATCAGTCGGCGCATCATTTCAATTTCCAATGTCGGATCGCTGGGCCTGGGTTGCCAACGGGTTTGTGACTGATCGCGGCTCGAATAGACCTCTTCCATGCCCTTGTGGGTCACAAAAATCTCTGTGGTCTGCTCGTCCACTCGATCCAAGCGAATGCGAAACTTGTCACGCTCACCAGTCGAGTAAATCGAGTCCAGCACCTTGCCTAGTAAACCACGCAAAAAATCCTGCGGGATTTTGGCGCGGTTTTCAGCCCAATCGGTCTCCATGACGCCCAGTTGAGCATTGTCGGTCGTCAACACAAACCCATTGCTGGTCCAAAAATTGCGCACGGGATCCCACAGTTGTCCCACTGGCCGTTGCACTCGCAGCCAGCGCTGATTGCCCAGTCGCTCCATCTGGATGTCCGCCACACGGTCTGGGGCCACCACCGGTTGGCGCAGCGCGCCCTGCGCAGCAGCGGGCAGGGAATTGGCCGAAACCGGCCCAGAGCCTGGCACGGCATAGCGCGATTCACGTGCCAGCTGGCTCAGATCTGGGGGGACCTCCAGACTGGTGGGCTTGATCTCTGCGTTGCTTTTGTAATCGATCTTGCTGGGCGTCAATGCAGTGGTGCAAGCGCTCAGGACCACCAGGGCAGTCAAACCAAGCGCCCTGCGGGCAAGGTGATGGGGCAAAAGGGTCACTTGAAAATCCTTAAATGAGGCCACTGGCACGCAGAGCGTTTTCCACCACCGGTTGTTGTGCGGCCGACAAAGGCCACAAAGGTTGGCGCAAGGTGCCGCCGCACAAACCCATGCGTGCCATGGCCCACTTCAAAGGGACCGGATTGGGTTCGACAAACAGGTTCTTGTGCACCGGCAAAAGTTTTTTCTGTATCGCCATGGCCTGGGCCGCTTGACCCGCGGTGGCCGCGACACAAAGTTCGTGCATCAGCCTGGGGGCGATGTTGGCCGTCACGCTGATGTTGCCTTGTCCGCCACACAGCATCAAAGCCACGGCGGTGGGGTCATCGCCTGACAACACCGCAAAACCCGAGGGCACATCCCGAATCAACCACTGGGCACGTTCGATGTTGCCGGTGGCCTCTTTGATGCCGATGATGCCTGGCACCTGTGCCAGACGCAGCACCGTTTCATGCTGCATATCGGCCACCGTGCGTCCAGGCACGTTGTACAGCACCATGGGCAAGTCCACCGATTCGGCCACCTTTTTGAAGTGATGAAACATGCCCTCTTGGGTGGGGCGGTTGTAGTAGGGCACCACTTGCAAATGGCAATCAGCGCCTACTTTTTTGGCGTATTCGGTCAACTCAATGGCTTCTGCGGTGGAGTTGGCACCACAACCCGCCATGATGGGCACGCGTTTGGCTGACTGTTCGACCGCGACCCGAATGATTTCACAATGCTCTTGGACATCCACTGTGGGCGACTCGCCAGTGGTGCCCACCACGCAGATGCAATCGGTGCCCTCGGCCACATGCCAGTCGATCAACTTGCGCAGGGTCGGGTAATCCACCGAACCATCTTCATGAAACGGGGTGGCCAATGCCACGATGCTGCCGTGTAAGGGGGTCATGATGTATGCCAATAAAGTGCTGCGAGCATTCTATATGCACCTGTCTCTTATACACATCTGACGCTGCCGACGATCTACTCTGTGTA
>CAWUNN010000476.1:0-1758 GCA_963923185.1 uncultured Limnohabitans sp.
TAGGAGTCCGTCTCGTGGGCTCGGAGATGTGTATAAGAGACAGGTGGTGTGGCGTCCATATGGGTGGTTGGGGTACAAAGCCTGCATGAACCTCTGGTTGGCCACCGTGGCCGGTCGGGTGGACGCTTCGCGCAGCCCAGCGATGGCGCGCGCCCTCTCTTCATCCCAATGGTCTTTGCGGTAGGCTGGATGGCCCAACTGCCGAGCCGCCAATTGGGCCGCTGGGTTCAAGATGTCGGGTCGGGTCAACGAGCGAAAGCGAAACGACATGCGGTCATCAGAGGCGCTGCCGGCAAAACTGGCCCCCAAATCGGCCCAGGCCTCGCCCAATTGGTTTTCATCCAAAGCGGGCAAGCCCCCCTCAGCGCGAACCCCTTTGGCGGTCATGGCCGCCACCGAGTCGGCCAAACCCGCTTGCTGGGCCGGATCGCGCCGCTCTCCCGCATCCAAATCGATCTGCACATCGACCATGGGCAGGTGATGGCTTTGAATCAGGTACACCTTGGCCCCCTGGGGGGTGGTCAAAGTCTCAATAGGCAACACGGCTTGAGCCCCACTGCCGCACAGCAGCACGGCTAGGCCAACAAAGAATGGGAATGTGCAACGCGTCATGGTGTCTCAGTGTCTGATGTTCAAAGCAGGCCGTGGTTTGGACCCTGACTGAATCGGTTGAGGCAACAGGTGTGCCACGCTCAGGGTGTCATCGCCAAAGTATTTCCGCGCCACCTCTTGCACCTGCTGGGCCGTGACGGCCTGGAGCAAATCGATCAAACGATCTGAGGTGTCCAGTGGCAAACCCTCAATCCACCAAGTGCCGATTTCGCGCGCCTGGTTGAACAACGAATCGCGCCCATACACCTGAGCCGCGGTCCACTGGGTTTTGACACGGCGCAGTTCGTCTTCTTTGACTCCTTCGCGTGCAATCCGCTCAATCTGTGCGCGCAAGGCCTGCTCCAATTGATCCAAAGTCTTGCCCGGTGCCGGCACTCCATCCAAGACAAAGACTTTGGGGCCGCGCGCACTGAGGTCATGGTAGGCCCCTGCGCTGTCGGCCACGCGTTGGGCGCCCTGGGTCAAATTGCGATCCAGCCGGGCACCACCGTAGCCATCGAGCACGGCCGACAACACCGTCAAGGCCAAGGCATCGGTGGTCTGGGCACTGGGCGTCAATGACTCAAGGCCTGGCACTTTCCACGACAGGGTCAAATAACTCTGCTCTGCTGGGGCTTTGAATTGCAAGCGGCGCAAGCCCTTTTGCTCGGGCTCGACCCTGGGCTTGCGCTCAGGGACGCTGGCGCCAGTCAAGGGCCCATAGATGTCTTGGGCCCAACTCAGTACCTGCTTGGGGTCGACATCGCCCACCACCACCACGGTGGCATTGCCAGGCACATACCATTGTTTGAAAAATTGGCGCACCTCATCAGGGCGCAGATGGTCCAAGTCATTCATCCAACCGATGATGGGACGTCGGTAGGGTGAGGCACTGAATTGCACAGCAGCCAATTGCTCTTGCAGCGCGGCACGCGGCACATCTTCGGTGCGCATGCGCCGCTCTTCTTTGATGACTTCGATCTCTTTGGCAAACTCTTCATCGCTCCAGCGGTTGTGGGCAAACCGATCGGCCTCTAGACGCATGACATCGGGCAGCCGCTGGGCCGGAATCATCTGAAAATAGCCCGTGTAGTCTTTGCTGGTGAAGGCGTTTTCACGCCCTCCCAAAGCGGCCACCCGGCGCGAGAACTCGCCTGGGGCCAAGGT
>CAWUNN010000477.1:0-1750 GCA_963923185.1 uncultured Limnohabitans sp.
AGGAATGCCTGTGGCGTTTTCGACTTCGGTGGCCAACGCCAAGTCTTCTTGCGGTGTTTTCAAAAACCCACTGGCCGTGCACCCGTGGCAAATGGCTTGCACCTTGGCATGCGACAAAAGGGTGGCGGCGCTGGTGGCCTGAGTGCTCAACCAATTCAGGCTGGCTTCTGAATCATCGGTGTGTTTGATGCGTTGAGCATGGATGGACATGGATGCATCGGCCATGCGCTGAAACTCGTACTCCATCACGGTGTTCCACGAAGGCACCACGATGCCCATTTTGACTTTCCAAGGATCTTGTCTCGAGTCCATGTGCATCCCATTGAAATGTGTGATTGGCACGACGCATGCTAACCATGCAAACCATTCTATCGTCCAAGACCCTGCAGCACATGGGATGCCGGTCGCCCCTGAAAGACATGGCATGGATCAGATCCGACTCGGTGCCCGCCTTGTACTGGCATGAAGGGGGCTTGCGGTATATGATGCACGCGTTGGTGCCATGTGCGCATGAGCAAAGGCTGCAGCTGCGTGCGTGCCCGCACGGCAGATCTGTGCAATCTGATGACCGTGTCGCCTGAACCGGACAAGGTCAAGTGCGATTGGCATGAACGATTGAACAATTCAAACATGACCCGGAGAACCATGAGAATCTTTGCATCCATTTTTTCTGTCGCGTGCCTGACATTGGCATCTCTTGGCACGGCCTTGGCCCAAGCAGACTATCCCAGCCGTGCGGTTGAGATGGTGGTGCCTTGGCCTGCTGGGGGTGGTACGGACGCCATCGCCCGGGTGTTTGCAGAGGCTGCAAAAAATCATTTTTCTCAACCCATTTTGGTGGTCAACAAGCCCGGGGCGATTGGCTCGATCGGGTTTGCCGAAGCGGCCGCTGCCAAACCCGATGGTTACAAAGTGGTCATGGCCACCCCAGAGCTTTTGATTGCACCGTACCTGGGCATTGGCAAGGCCAATATCGAAGGCTTTGTGCCGATTGCGAGAATCAATGCCGACCCCAGTGCGATCACCGTCAGGACAGATTCGCCCTGGAAAACGATTGAAGAATTTTTGGCCCATGTCCGTCAAAACCCTGGCAAAGTCACGTTGTCGACCTCGGGCAACGGGGCCATTCCAGATCTGGCCGCCTTGGCCTTAGAGGAGCGCGCTGGTTTGAAATTCACTCGCGTGCCCTACCAGGGCGAAGCCCCAGCGATACAGGCCATATTGGCCGGTCAAGTCGATGCCACGGTGGTGGCACCCGGCGCTTTGAGTGCCCACGTTGAAGCACAAAAGCTGCGCGTGTTGGCAGTCAGTTCAACGCAACGCTCGCCCGAATTCAAAGACGTGCCCACCTTCAAAGAAAAGGGCATTGATGTCGCCATTGGCACATGGCGAGGCTTGATGGTGCCCAAAGGCACACCGCCCGACATCGTGAACCGATGGAGCGCCTTGACCAAAAAAGTGGTCAATGAGCCCAAATACCAAGAGACACTGAAAAAACTGAACGTGAACTCCATCTACGAAGACGCCGAAACCTTCTCGAAAGTCTTGAAAGACAACGATGAGCTTTTCAAGTTGCTCGTGCCCAAGTTGTCGGCGTCCTCAAAATAGCCACACTCGCGCATCCACCTCAGGTCACGTGCTGATCAGGCAGGGCTGGCCTCGATCAGGCTGACGTGGGCTGAGACGACCCGCCAACCATCGACGGTTCGAACCCAAGTTTGGCTTTGCCGACCCGTTCGGGCAACTCCTT
>CAWUNN010000478.1:0-1742 GCA_963923185.1 uncultured Limnohabitans sp.
CGGGCACCGAGATCACCATCACCGCCGGGGCCACCCAGGCCATCATCAATGCGGTGTTGGCGGTGGTGCGAGAGGGTGATGAGGTCATTGTGCTGGAGCCTTGCTACGACAGCTACATCCCCAACATCGAGTTGGCCGGTGGCAAGGTGGTGCGCGTGCCGCTGACGCCTGGCAGTTTTCGCCCCGACTTGGATCGCATCGCAGCAGCCATCACACCGCGCACCCGCATGCTGATGATCAACTCGCCGCACAACCCCAGCGCCACCGTCTGGACCCATGCAGAGATGCTCAAGCTGCAAGAGTTGCTCGAGCCGACCTCGATCATTTTGTTGTCCGACGAGGTCTACGAGCACATGGTGTATGCGCCGATGCGCCACCTGAGCGCGGCCAGTTACCCCAAGTTGGCCGAGCGCGCGTTTGTGATCTCCAGCTTTGGCAAGACCTACCATGTGACGGGTTGGAAGGTGGCCTATTGCGCCGCCCCGGCCTCTTTCACCACCGAGTACCGCAAGGTGCACCAGTTCAATGTGTTCACGGTCAACACGCCCGTGCAATACGGATTGGCCCAGTACATGGCCGACCCCGAGCCCTATTTGCAACTGCCCGCGTTTTATCAACGCAAGCGAGACCTCTTCAGACAGGGGCTGGCGCAAACCCAATTCAAATTGCTGCCCAGCGAGGGCAGCTACTTTCAGTGCGCGCGCATCGATGCCTTGGCCGTGCCAGAAAAAAATCTGAGCGAAGCCGATTTTTGTTTGTGGCTGACCCGAGAAATCGGGGTGGCAGCGATCCCTCTGTCGGCTTTTTATGCCGACGGTTTTGACCAACGGGTGATTCGCTTTTGCTTTGCCAAAAAAGACGAGACTTTGCAAACCGCGCTGCAACGCCTGTCCAAACTGTGACGCTCAGTGCAACTGGGCCCAGGCCTTGTCCAGCCGCTTGGTGCTGACAGGCTGTGGGGTGCGCAGCTCTTGGGCAAACAGGCTCACGCGCAGTTCCTCCAACAACCAACGGAACTCGAGCATGCGCGCATCCATGGCGCCCTTGCGATCGGCCACCAAGCGCCAATAGCGTTGCTCTTGGGCTTTGACTTCGAGCATGCGCTGCTCGTCGCGGGCGGGGTCGGCGCGACACTTGTCCAGGCGCATCACGATGGCCCGCAAGTAACGCACCAGGTGTTGCATCTGAGCCCAAGGCGTGTCACGCACAAAGGCCTTGCCCACCAGGCGTTGCAATTGTTGGGCGCAGTCGGCGCTGGCTGAGGCACTGCTTTTGCTGTCTTTGATTTTTTTGCTGGCGGCCGCGTACTCGGTCAACACTTGGGCGCAAAGCCGTGCCACCTCGTTGGCAATCAAGGTCAGTCGCGCCCGCCCCTCGTCCAGACGGGACTTGAAGCTGGTGGCATCGGTGGGCCAAGGCTCCATCAAGAACGCACGATCCAGCGCCAAATCGATGATCTGGGCTCGCAACTCGTCTGGGCTGCCCAAGCTCATGTAAGCGACACTCATTTTTTGCAAATCGGGAATGTTTTTTTCCAGGTACTTGAGGGCGTCTTTGATGTGCAAGGCAAACAGGCGACGCAAACCGACTTGGTGCTTTTTTTGCGCCACTTCGGGCTCGTCAAAGACCTCGATTTGAACCGCCGTCCCCAGATCGACAAGCGCTGGAAATCCAATCAAGGTCTGTCCGCCTTTGCCAATTTCCATCAACTCGGGCCATTCGCCAAAGCGCCATTCGGTGTA
>CAWUNN010000479.1:0-1734 GCA_963923185.1 uncultured Limnohabitans sp.
CGCACGGGCTTGGCCGGATACTCTTGCGCCCAGACGGCAGAGCCACAGATCAGGGCCAGGTGCACCACCCAAGTCAAAAGCAAGCGCATGGACCCCAAAGAGTGAGCATTCATTGCCAAATCTTAACCCCACAGACCAAGTCCTCATCTTGTCATTCAAAGCTCACCAATCGGGCCATGACTTCATTGAACTCATCAAAAGATTGCTTGTCATGAATTGACAAAGACTGTATATTTTCTTAATATACAACCATGATTGACTTTGATCTTATCGTAGGCTTTGAGTGGGACTCGGGAAACTGCCGAAAAAGTGAGGTCAAACACCATGTTTCGCAGGTGGAGGCTGAGGAAGTTTTTTTCAACAGCCCTTTGCTCATCAGCGCCGATGACAAGCACAGCGAAAACGAATATCGATATTTGGCACTTGGCAAGACCAATCTATCTCGTGAATTGGCGGTGATCTTCACCCTTAGACAAGATGCCACTTTGATTCGGGTCATTTCAGCACGCGATCAGCATCGCAAAGAGAGGAGTTTTTATGAGCAAGCCAAGCAGTAAGACCAAGCCCTTGCCCAAATTTCCACTAGAGGCCAAAGAGCGCGAATTTTGGGAATCGAAGGATAACGATGCAACCGAGTACTTTGATCCTTCCAAATTGGTGGCTGCCCGATTCAAAAACCTCAAACCTTCTACGACGAGTATTTCTCTCAGATTGTCAGACAGTTTGCTAGACGGCATTCGTCAGCAAGCCAACAAACTGGATGTGCCATATCAGTCATTGATGAAGGTTTGGCTGACCGAAAAACTGCGCGAAGCCAATGGCTGAAACTTCGTCAGCGGCATCTAACGACCTTGCAAGGCTGCTGGATCGAGCCGATCAAAATGCACCTCATTGACCGATGCCGACTTGGGCCGCTAAGTCCTTCAGTCGCGAGACCATGAAGCTTGACGCTTGAACCAGGTGTTCTTCGGCCAGGGTGCGCGCTTGCTGCGGGTTGGCGGCGCTGATGGCGTTCATGATGGCGGCGTGCTGGTCCCAAATGTCCCTGGGACTTTGGTCTTGCATCAGCACCTCGCCCATGGCGCGCTGGGTGTAGGTCAGGTGGGTGGCCATGGCCGGTGCGATCAGTGGGTTGCCAGCCAGGTCGTAGATGAATTGATGAAAGCGGATGTCGGCGGCGATCATCTCGGGCACCGAGCCAGCGGCCACCGCTTGGCGACCCGCTTCGATCAAGGTTGCGCCCTGTGCCTTGTCGGCGGCGCTGGCGCGCTGGGCCGCCAATTGACAGGCCAGGCCTTCGATCGCGGCGCGGATTTGATAGACATGTTGAACCTGGTCGGGGTCCAGGGGCGAGACGATCAGGCCCCGCCCCATGGCGTCGCGCAGCACGCCTTGGTTGCGCAGCAGCAGCAAGGCCTGCTGCACCGGCTGGCGTGACACGCCCAAGGCTTGGGCGATGTGTTCTTGGATCACGCGCTCACCCGGTTTGAGCTGACCCGATGCGATCTCGTGAATGAGCGCATCTTTGACTTGTTCAACCAAGTTGGGGGTGGGTGATAACACTTTCATGAGGGCTACAGTCTAGTGGATGGGCCCATCAAGCCAAGGCTGCGCTGAGCTGATCGCGCAACACCCGGTGCAAGATTTTGCCCGTGGCCGTGCGCGGCATATCGACTTCACTGACAAAACGCACCGATTGGGGCCGTTTGTAGCCCGCGATGCGGCCTTTGCACC
>CAWUNN010000480.1:0-1732 GCA_963923185.1 uncultured Limnohabitans sp.
TAACCCAAGGCTTTGAGCAAATCGGGGGTGTTGGCGGTCTCGTAGGCGCCAGAGCCCATCCAACCTTTGGGCGGGCGACCTTCATGCGCAATGATGGTGTCGGTGACTTCGCGCAGCAAGCGCACTTCGTCGGCCAACCACATGCCCCGCAAATTTTCTGCGTTGGTTCGACCATGGGCCACCACTTCATCACCACGTTTGCGAATGGCATCGGTGATTTGCGGCGCATACTTGTAAATGAGGCTGTTGGTGTTGTGGCCGGCCGGCAGTTGCAACTCATCGAGCAAATCAAACAGGCGCCAAATGCCCACGCGGTTGCCGTAATCGCGCCACGAATAATTGCGGTGGGTCTGGGGCTCGCCCGTCTTGGCTGGATCGTGACCCAAGCCAGCGCCAAAGGCAAACCACTCGATGTTGGTGGTCAAGGTGAAGGCCAGGCGCTTGCCCTCGGGCCAGCTGTAGTCTGGGCGCTGTGGGAGTGGAATGAAGTCGTAGCGATCGTGCTGCGGCAACAGGTTGAGTTCTTGCATGGAATTTCTCATTCGACTTTGGCGCCACTGGCGCGCACCAATGGGCCCAGTTTAGCAATTTCTTTTTGGATCAAATCGGCCATGGCCTGTGGGGTGCTCAACATCGGGTCGGCCCCCAAATTTTCAAACACCTTGCGGATGTCCTCGCTGCCAACGGCTTTGGCAAATTCGGCATTGAGTTTGCGCACGATGGCGGGATCCATGCCTTTGGGCCCCATCACCCCGCTGTAGAGCACGACTTCAAACCCATCGATGCCGGCCTCGATCATGGTCGGCACCTCAGGGGCGACCGAGACCCGCTTGGGTGTCGTGACGGCCAGGGCACGCAATTTGCCCGCCTTGGCATTGGCAACCGCTGGCGGCATGGTCGAGAACACATAAGAGACCTCGTTGGCCAAGATCGCTTGGGTGGCCGGATTACTGCCCTTGTAGGGGATGTGCTGAACGTCGAGCTGGCCAGTCGCCTTGAGCATCTCGCCGGTCAAGTGCAATATGGTGCCATTGCCCGATGAACCATACGAGTATTTGCCAGGCTGAGATTTCATTTGCGCCAGCAGCTCTTTGACGGTTTTGGCTGGTGAGCTGGGGTGCACCACCAACATCAAGGGGGTCGATGCGATCAAACCCACTGGGGTGAAGTCTTTGATCGAGTCATACGGCAACTTGGGGTACAAGGCCGTGTTGATGGCATGCGAAGTGAGGTCTTGAAAAAACAAGGTGTAGCCATCGGCCTGGGCATGAGCGACCCAATCGGCCGCGATGGTCGTGCCCGCACCTGGCTTGTTCTCAACGATCACCTGTTGGCCCAAATTGACCGACATTTTGGCGGCAATGGAGCGGGCCAGCACATCAGAGATGCCCCCTGATGCAAACCCCACCACCAAGCGAATGGGCTGACGCGGAAAGTCAGTCTGAGCCCCAACCGCTGCCGAGCACAGGACCAGCGCAGCACCCCACATCCAGCGAATCCATGGCATGTTCATTCCTTGAATAAAACCCTTGCTCAACCATACTTGAAATGAAAGACCCGCACAAACACTGAGTTGTTGCCCCATCTTCCAAGCTGTTGGCCTGAGGAAAAGACGACGGTTTGCGCGATCAGTCCAACTGGGACTTCAAGTCGCTGATGGCACGCTGCAACAACCATTCGATGGGGAAATATAAAAACTGTCTCTTATACACATCTCCGAGCCCACGAGACG
>CAWUNN010000481.1:0-1729 GCA_963923185.1 uncultured Limnohabitans sp.
CCCCGCGTCTGAATGATGTGTTCAAAGGTTCGGGTCTCTTGTTGCACGCGTTGCATCAGTGCACTGCTGTGACTGCCCACCGCTTGCCAGCCCAATCGTTTGAGTTGCTGCACCACCTCGGGCTTGCCTAACAAAGTGGGGACATCTTGGGTCAGGCGTTCTCGCGCCGCGCGACTTTGGCCAGCGGGGGTGACCAAGGCCACCCAAGCCTCGATGGGTTCGATGCGCACACCGGCTTCTTGCACCGATGGGATGTCTGGCACCATGGGGCTGCGCGGACCCGTCAGACCCAACACTTGCAGCGCTCGGTTGCGCACATGGGGCTCGACCAAAGCGGGCGGCATGATGGCCCACTGAATCTGTCCACCCAACATGGCGTTGATGATGGCGGGGTTGCTGGCATAAGGCACATGGACTGCGCCGTGGCTGCCGATGGCGTGTTGGATGACTTCAAAACCCAGGTGGCCCAAAGAGCCCATGCCCACCGAGCCGTAGCTGTAGCGCGCCCCACCTTCGCGCAAGGCTTGCACCCAAAGTTTGCCGCTGGGCACATCGGGCGTGGCCACCAAAGCCATGGGTGAAGTGGCCAATAAACTGACCGGCCACAGATCGCGTTGGGGGTCAAAGGGCAGCTGGGGGTACAGCGCTTTGGCCGAGGTCAGGTTGCCATTGATGACCACGCCCAGGGTGTGTTCGTCTTTCGACTTGGCCACCGCATCGGCGGCCAAATGGCCTGCTGCACCCGTCTTGGCCTCGATCACCACGGGCTGCCCCCACATGGGGGCCAGGCCGTCGGCCAGCACCCGAGCCGCCAAGTCGGGCGTCGACCCTGCCGGAAAACCCACCACAATGCGCACGCTCTTTTGTGGCCAAACGGCTTGGGCTGGGCCCCACACCGGCACACCCGCAGCCCAGGCGGCAGCGGCGGTTTGCAGCCAACGGCGACGCCCACCGCATGTGGGTGTGCTGGTGCCTGTGCTTGGAGTGGCGCAGGGCTTCAAAACCATGTCCAGGCCATGCCTCGACCAGCCACGGCCAGCAAGCCAGCGGCCAGGCAAAGGCTGGGGCCAAATGGAAAATGCGGGTCGGCTTGAGGATGCCTGATTTGGCGAATGATGCCGTGTGCAATGCCCATGATCGAGGCCAGCAGCACCAACAGGCCCAGGTTCTGCCAGCCCAGCCATGCGCCCAGCGCGGCCAACAATTTGAAATCGCCCTGCCCCATGCCTTGCTGCTTTTTGATCAGGGCGTACATCTGGGCCACGCTCCACAGCAACACATATCCCACCACCGCACCCCACAGTGCGCTGTGGACATCGACATCGATCCAACCGGTGGCACTGGCCAGCAAACCAGCCCAACACAGAGGCTGGGTCAGCTCGTTGGGCAACAGCATGTGGCCCACATCGATGAAGGTCAGGGCGATCAACACAGCCCCAAACAAAGCCCAGCAAGCCGACGTGATGCCCATGCCCCACAGGTGTGCCACCGTCACGAACCAGATGGCGGTCAAGGCTTCAACCAAGGGGTATGGCCAGCCGATGGCTTGGGTGCAATGTCGGCACTTGCCACGCAACATGATGTAAGACAGCACCGGCACATTCAAGTACCAAGCAATGGGGTGCTGACAATGGGGACAATGCGAGCCAGGCCAGAACAGGTTGAAACTGGCCGATGGCAACTGGAGATCAGGCTGGACATGCCCCATCTCGATGGCCGTCTCAAGGGC
>CAWUNN010000482.1:0-1717 GCA_963923185.1 uncultured Limnohabitans sp.
ATTGCTCAAGCGCATGCAAGATTTGGGTTTGCGAGTGATGGCCTTTGAACCCCATGACGCGTCGGACGCGCAGCGCATGGGGCTGGCATTGTCCCAGGTGTTGTCGGGCACCGATGGGCCTTGGTTGAGTCATTTGCAACGCCAAAACCAACTTTGGAGTGAGTTGGCCGCCAGCGTGCCAGAGCGTTTCAGGGGCTCTCGCTTGTACATCGAGGTGGGTGCTGGGCCTTACGTGGCAGCCCAGAGCTCTTTCATTGGACAGGCCTTGCAAAGGGTGGGCTTGCTCTCGGCTGTGCCCGGCACTTGGGGGGTCTTCCCTCGACTCAGCCCTGAATGGGTGCTGCAAGATCAGCCTGATTGGGTGGTCATGGGGCACAGTGCAGAAAAGCCCTATAAAAGGCCAGGTTGGCAGCACCTCAAAGCCGTGCAAAGGCATCGAATCTGTGTCATGTCGCCAGAGCAAATGGATGCGCTGGTGCGCCCTGGGCCCAGGCTGCATCTGGGCGTGCAGGCGGTGTTGTCTTGCATGCAAAAATCACAGACACCATGAGCACATCCTCCACCACCCACCCAAGACTGTGGTTCGCGCTGGCCATCTTGGTGTTGGGGCACATCGCGGTCCTGATGGGGCTGGCGGTGGGCAGCGACGGTTGGTCATGGCCTTGGGGTCAGTCCAGTGCGGTCGATGCCCATGTGCTGTTTGAATTGCGTGTGCCGCGCTCTGTGGGTGCATGGTGGATTGGGGCTTTGTTGGGATGGGCCGGGGGCTTGGGCCAATCTTTGTTCAGAAACCCCTTGGCAGATCCGTACTTGCTGGGCAGTGCATCTGGAGCAGGCTTGGGGGTCGCCTTGGCCTTGTTGGCTTTGCAGGGTTGGGTCGGTTTGCCCGCTGGTTGGGTTCACTTGGGCACCACAGGGTTGGCATTTGTAGGGGCCTGGGTGGCGGTGTTATTGGCTTTGTGGTTGGCTGGTGCCTGGGTGCAGACCACCCGTTTGCTGCTCTCGGGGGTGGTGGTCGGTGTGGTCTTGTCGGCCGCCACTTCCGCGTTGATGCTGATGATCCCTCAAGCATGGATGTCTTATCAGTCGTTCATGTTGGGGACGACCCAAGCGATCGATTGGATGGCACTTGGCTGGTTAATGGTTGGAGGTGCCGTGGCCTTTGGCATGGCGCTGCCCGTGGCACGGGCTTTGGATGTGTTGAGCTTGGGCGAAGCGACCGCTTTGAGCCTGGGCCTTCATTTGCGGCAATCCCGAGTCGTGTTGATCGTCTCCATGACTTTGGCGACTTCGCTGGCCGTCTCGCATGCGGGATTGATTGCCTTTGTGGGCTTGGCGGCCCCGCATTTGGCGCGCTCTTGGATGCGGCTTAAACCCTCTGAACTCTTGATCCCATCTGCGCTGATGGGGGGCTTGCTGATGGCGGTGGCCGACTTGTTGTCGCGCTGGCTGTGGGCCCCCCTTGAATGGCCGGTCGGTGTATTGACGGCCTTGTTAGGAGGTCTGTACTTGTGGTATCGCTTGGGTCATTTGAGCCAGGAGACGGCATGAAATCGCCATCTCAAACTTCGATGGCACTTCAAGCCCATGGCCTGAATGTGAAAGCAGGCAGGCAGCCTTTGGTGTCAGAGGCAAACTTAGAGGTGGCCTTGGGCACTTGGGTTTGTCTGTGTGGGCCCAACGGTGCAGGCAAGTCCACGCTGCTCAGGGCATTGGC
>CAWUNN010000483.1:0-1714 GCA_963923185.1 uncultured Limnohabitans sp.
CTGGATGTGGTGCGCATGCACCCTGATCGATTTCAGATTTTTGCATTGACAGCGCTGCGTCAAGTGGATTTGATGGTGCAGCAATGTGTGCAATTCAAGCCTCAAGTCGTCGTCATGGTGCAAGCAGACGCGGCTGCACAGCTGAGAAGCCGACTGGCCGCATTGGGACTGAAGATCGAAGTGCTGCACGGATGGGCGGCCTTGGATGAGGTGGCCAGTGCGCCCGAGGTCGATGCCGTGATGGCAGCGATCGTGGGGGCCGCAGGCCTGTCGCCTTGTTTGGCGGCGGCCCGGACGGGCAAGCGACTCATGTTGGCCAACAAAGAGGCGTTGGTGGTGGGGGCCGATTTGTTCATGTCTGCGGTGGCGCAAGGCGGGGCGCAGTTGTTGCCCATTGACAGTGAACACTCGGCCGTTTTTCAGTCTTTGCCCTCTGAGCGCTCGATGTGGTCAGCGCAAGTAGAAAAAATCATTTTGACCGCATCGGGTGGGCCATTTCGAACGCTGGATCCCAACTTGTTGCCCCAAGTCACGCCGCAGCAAGCTTGCGCGCACCCCAATTGGGTGATGGGGCGCAAAATTTCGGTCGACTCAGCCACCATGATGAACAAGGCCTTGGAGGTCATCGAAGCCAAATACCTTTTTGGATTGCCCGTCGAGCAAATTGAGGTGGTGATTCATCCACAAAGCGTGATCCATTCGATGGTTCAGTACCGCGATGGTTCGGTGTTGGCCCAGTTGGGTACGCCAGACATGAAAGTGCCCATTGCCTATGGCCTGAGTTGGCCCGATCGCATGGAGTCTGGTGCATCGCGCTTGGATTTCAGGGCCATGGCGGGCATGAGTTTTGAGTCTTTTGATGATCCGATGCACCAAAGACGCTACCCGGGCTTGCGATTGGCTTGGGATGCCTTGCGCGGGCCATCGGGGACGACTGCTGTGCTCAACGCC
Source organism: uncultured Limnohabitans sp. (assembly GCA_963923185.1). GTDB lineage: Bacteria > Pseudomonadota > Gammaproteobacteria > Burkholderiales > Burkholderiaceae_C > Limnohabitans. Next base: position 952 of record CAWUNN010000483.1, read on the forward strand.
GCCAACGAAGAGGGTGTTGAGGCATTTTTGAATGGGCGCATCCGATTTGATCAAATCCACCACCTGAACCAAGAAATCTTGACGCAATTGAGCTTCAAAACGCCTGATTCTTTGGCTGATTTGCTTGAATTGGACCGCAAGGCCAGAACGCAGGCTCAAACCTTGATCAATCAATGGAGTTGAGTGAACCCGCAGTGCCTTCCTGGCGCACAGTGTGGTTGTTGTATTATCTGATTCACATTGCTGAGCTTGGCTCGGGCAGACAGACCTTTTATGAAATTTTCTCTTTCGTCCGCATGCACCATGCTTTTTCGCGCCGTCTTGTTGTGGGCGCTGGCTTTGCAACTGGTTTGGGCCGCTGACCCATTTGCGGTTCGTGACATCCGCGTTGAAGGTTTGCAACGTGTGGAGCCTGGCACCGTGTTTGCGACTTTGCCATTTAGGGTGGGCGACAACTACAACGATGATCGCGGGACAGATGCCATCCGGGCCTTGTTTGAATTGGGCTTGTTCAACAATGTGCGCATCGAGACCGAAGGGGGTGTGGTGGTCGTGCTGGTTGAAGAACGTCCGGTGATTGCCAACTTGGATTTGATTGGCACCAAAGAGTTTGACAAAGACACCCTCAAAAAATCCTTGCGTGATGTCGGTTTGGTCGAAGGACGTCCCTTTGACAAAGCCCTCACCGATCGTGCCGAACAAGAACTCAAGCGCCAATACATCAACCGCAGTTTGTATGCGGCAGAGGTGGTCACCACCATCA
>CAWUNN010000484.1:0-1712 GCA_963923185.1 uncultured Limnohabitans sp.
ATAGCTGTAATAGGCTTCCCAAATTTGCTCTTTTTTGTAGTTCAAGCCCCCATCGCCAATGAAAGGGCTCAAGCCACCTGCTTGCAGGTAGGCGATTTGCGAGGTCGTCAGTCCATTGGTGGCCGTGGCCAAACCCACCACGTCGTGTGGCCGTCCCCAACGCTGCCCTTTGAGCACGGTGCCCACTGACCAAGACCTGCTGACGTCCAGTGTTTGGGTTTCTAGGTGGCCAGGGTTCCAACTGATGCGGCCAAACATCCCCCAATCGCTGGTGATGGCTTGCTCTGCATTGAAGCCATAGCCCCAGTTTTTGCTGCGGGCTTGGCGGGCCAGTGTGACATCAGGCACGCCCTGGGTCAGCCCTGCGTGTTGAAGGGCCAGATCGTAATTTCCCATGTAGGCCGATTGTCGGTACACCAGCGCCCGCACGGCACCCTCTTGGCCCCACACCCGGTGGCGATGCGTCAGCTCGACTTGGTCGATGTAGTCGCTGCGCAACGAATAATCCAGTTTTTGCGTGTTGGGCACATAGGGCAGGGCCAGCCGAGCGCCCCTCAAGATCCAGTCTTGGTGAAACCATTCGATCACCGCACCATAGCTGTAGCCCTTGGTGTCGGCTGAATAGCTGTAAGCGGCCATGGAGAAGATGGCAAAGTTTTGAAACTCGTGCCGAGCCTCGTGGCTGTATTGGTTGCGATCAAAAAAGTCCAGGGTGGCGAACTTGCCCACATTGATCACCACGCGGTTGGCATCGAGGTGGCCCGACATTTTGTAAATGTCACCTTCATGAAAATCCGAGCCACCGCCCAGGTCAATGGTGTGCTTGAAGTAGGCACGGGCGTTGTAAAAAGTGGGTTGGGTGTAAGAGCCTTTTTGCAACTCGCCGTTTTGAAAACTGCCCAGGCCCACCAATTGGCGGTTGAACGGAATGCCTTCAAACACCTCGGGGTTGTAATGGAACTCGGTCGATGGTCCCAGTCTCAGGCCAAAGAATGCCGTGGCCGAGGCGGTGTAACTGTTGCCAGAACCGCCTTCGGATGTGTTGCGCAAGCTGTTGGCCCCTGCATAAGCCGATCGGAAATTGTTTTTTTGCTGGTTGACCAGTGTCGACTGCACATGGACTTCCCAGGGAGACTCGATGCCCTCACCTGCCTCTTGGTTAGAGGTGGCATCGGCTGCTGAAGCGGGGGCGAACCACAACCCAGCCAGCAGTGTCAGGGCTTGGGCCCTCAAAGCGAAAGACATGACCATCACTCACATGAAATAAATTCAAAGATCTATTTTAAATGATTATAATTATCATTTGAAATTAAATCTTGTTTGAGGGTGGGCTGATTCGTCAGACACCATCAACCAAAAGCTTGCAAGGTTTGACCGCCAGCTTCCACCGCTTTGGCATGGATCAATATCACGGCCATGATGCAGGTCTGGTCGTACCGATTGACCCAGTTGTGTACCGTGCCTCGTTGCACCATGACGTCGCCTTGCTTCAAGGTCACGACCTCGCCATCGGGCTCGAGTTCCATGTCGATTTGGCCTTGCATGACCACGATGTAGTCGATCGAGTCGGTGCGGTGGCTGCGTTTTTCCAGACCTGGGTGGAAGTCCAGGATGCGGAACACCGAACCGTCGGGGATCATGGTGAAGACGCCCGGACGCTTGCCCTTGTCTTCAAAGCCATCGTTGTTGGCCGGCACGGTGTCGGTGGTCCA
>CAWUNN010000485.1:0-1700 GCA_963923185.1 uncultured Limnohabitans sp.
AACGCAAACCACGCGATCGGATCACCCGTGTGCCCATGATGGCCGGCACGTTGCAACCAAAGCCCATCAACAACATCACAAAGCTGCGGCCATCCAGACCCAATTTGGCCATCAAGGCATCCATCAAAAATGCAGCCCGTGACAGGTAACCGGTGTCTTCAACCATGCTCATGAAAACAAAAAAGAGCACGATCAAGGGCACAAACCCCGCCACCGTGGCCACGCCCGAATAAACCCCGTCGAGCAACAGACCTTGCAGGGCATGGGGCCATGTGGCCATGAAGGGTTCAAGCCATTGGCTTCGCAAACCATCGAACAACCAGGCCATGCCGTCTTGTAGAGGCTTGCCCAAGGTGAACACGGCTTGAAACACCAAGAACATCATCAACAAAAACAAGGGCAGGCCCCAGACAGGATGCAACAACACACGGTCCAGGGTTTGGGTCAAGGCCGCAGGGGCTTGCGCGGGGGTTTGGACATGCAAGCGCAGGGCTGCTGTCCAAGTCTGGGCCCAATCCTCGATGGACCCCTCAGGAGATGACAGAACAGGTGAGGGGTTGAGCGCTTGGCGCAGCAGACCTTGCAGCTGCTCCATGCCTTGGCCGTACTTGGCCGACAACATGCACACGGGCAAGCCCAGGCGTTGACTCAAACCTTGAACCTCGATGGCAATGCCCATCTTGCGGGCTTCATCGGCCATGGTCACCACGATCACCATTGGCAAGCCCTGGGCTTTCAGATCGGACAGCAAGCGGCCTTGGCGCTCCAGCTGGGTGGCACTCATCACCAGCATGACCAGGTCAGGTCGCTGGTGCTTCAAAAAAGTCGTGACCACTTTTTCGTCTTCGGCGTGTCCGCACAAATCGTAAATGCCAGGCAGGTCGATCAACTGCACCAAATCGCCGCCCACAATCAAACGCGCACTCAGCAGGTCGACCGTGATGCCAGGCCAGTTGCCCACCTTGGCGTGGGCGCCTGTCAGCCGATTGAACAAGGTGGATTTGCCGGTGTTGGGCATGCCCACCAGGGCGATTTTTTTCATGCCGTGATTCAGTGGGTGAGGGGGGTGACTTGGATGTCTTGGGCCTCTGAGCGTCGCAACATGACCTCGGTCAGCCCCAAGCACACATGCAGGGGCCCGCCCCAATGGGCTTGACGCAAGACCCGCACGGTTTGGCCCTCGCTCAGCCCCAAGGCGCGCAAACGGGCCGTGAACTCGGGATTGAATTTCAAGTGCTCAATGCGTGCCGATTGACCTGGGTGCAATTGAGAAAGGGGCGTTGTTGATAACATCTCTCAATTGTATTCGGCTTGCGTTCAGACGGTGATGGCTGACAAGCTCAATGCCCTGATGTTGATGTGGGTCAAGGTTGCTTGCGGGTCGCGGGCTCAAGGCCTGTGGCCCGCACCGTCTCAGCCACTGCCGCAGAGGTGAAAAACCGAACCAGCTGGCGCGCGACCTGAGCATTGTCTTCGCCAGCGCCTTGCACCAGAGCCGCAGAGAAATAAGAACGCTGCTGCACTTCGTCGGGCAAGGTGCCCACAAAATCCAATTCTTTGAAGTAGATCAATTCGCTGACTTGCTGGAAGCCCAACTCGGCTTCACCTCGGGCCACCACGGCCCCCACCCGTTCGCTGAAGATTTTGCGCGCCGTCACCTTCATTTGATCTTCAATGCCCAGTTTGGCGAACAATTCGGT
>CAWUNN010000486.1:0-1687 GCA_963923185.1 uncultured Limnohabitans sp.
AATCATGACCCCAGCCGCCGACTGCATCAGGTGGGCACAGGTGCGCGAGCCGATGATCAAAAAGAAGGCGTCTTGCATCTTGCGATGCAACCAGATGATGCCGGTCAGGCCGCAAAACACTTCGTGTTGGCCACGCTCACGCAGCACTTGGGGCTCAGCGCAAGCTTCGGCTTGGACCGCCACTGGGAATGCCCTCATGTCACCCTCCCGTATCTGGATGCGGAAGGCCGCAAATCCTCGCCCAAGGTTGGCTCAGAAGTCAGTCGGGCCAAGCGCAGTTTCCAGACAAACTGGGCCGCATTGACCACATAACTGGCATAGGCCGCCAGAGCCAGCCACAACAACTCGGTGGAGGACAACCAACCGCTGTACCACCCCAGCACATAAGCCGTGTGCAGCACCATCACGCCCATGCTGACCACGTCTTCCCAAAAAAAGCTGGCCGCAAAAAGGTATTGGCCAAAAACTTTTTTCTCCCAAATGCTGCCCGTGACCATGATCAGGTACAACACACCCGTCTTGGCCACCACCGACCACAGGGCCCACTGGGGATCGACCTCCCACACCAAGGTGCGGATCACCAGCACCAAGCTGACCAAGAACACCACAAACTGAAACGGCGCCAACACCCCTTGCACCAAGGTCCAAGGGGTGTGGTCTCGTCGCCAACGCTGTTCGCGGGTGTACAGCGCCGTTGACGGGGGGCGGTGATCAGACATCAAGTGCATTCCAAGGTCATGAGAGCCACTTTAAAGCGCACACTTCAAAGTGTCAATATAAATTGACGCTTAGAAACCTTGACAGTTTCAGGGTTTCCCCTAGTCAACAATTCGATATATTTGATAAAACTATCAAGCAACAACTCAAAACACTTGCATCGTTACGGAGACAGGGCTTTGATGGTGACTGGCGGAACACTTGGAATCACAACACGCACCCCACTTGTCAGCGCATGCTCATCGCAGCGCAAGGCGTGGTGCGTCTGCGCTGCACCCTGAAGACGCGCAATCTTTGGCTGAACTCAGCCTGCATCCTGAATCAGATTTATTGGCCTTGATTCAGTTGTGGCAGCAAAGGGGCTGCACTTGGACAGACATTTATTTGGATGGGATCACCCAGGCCGCTCGCGTGCTGGGCCGGTGGTGGCTGTCTGACGACATCGACTTTGCCACGGTGACCGTGGGCAGTTCTCGCTTGCACAGGCTGCTGTACGAGCTGAGCCCCAGTTTTTTGGCCGACGCTGCAGCCCCACGGGGGACCACCGTGTTGTTGTTGGCCGAGCCCGAGTCACAGCACACCATGGGATTGTTCATGGTGTCTGAATTTTTCAAACGCGCGGGCTGGTACACGCTGGTGGAACAACCGCGCTTAGAGCCCGACTTGCAACGTTTGCTGGCAGGGCACTGGGTCGATGTGGTGGCGTTGTCCATCAGCACGCAACGGCAGTTGCCCGCCCTGAAGTCTTTGATTGCTCAGGCCAGAGTGCTGAGCCCCAACCCAAAAATGACCATCATCGCAGGTGGACCCATGGCGGTAGACAACCCCCAAAGCTTGGCCGAACTGGGTGTCGATTGGATTGGGACTGACGCCTTAGAGACCGTGGAGCGGGCCACCTCGATGATCGATCGATTGACCCTACAAAATTAGTCAGTTTTGTTGTTACACTGACCTGAACGGGTTACAGTTC
>CAWUNN010000487.1:0-1676 GCA_963923185.1 uncultured Limnohabitans sp.
AACAATTCATTGCATACACCAAGGCCGCCGCATGAGTGACATTTTGCAAAAAATTGTGGCCGTCAAGCGTGAAGAAGTCGCCGCCGGCTTGAAAAAGAAATCGTTGGCAGCCATGCGCGAAGATGCCGAAAGTCGCGTGATGACCCGCGACTTTGAAGGCGCCATGCGATCCGCTATTCGAGCGGGTCGTGCCGCCGTGATCGCCGAAATCAAAAAGGCCAGCCCTTCAAAGGGCGTGTTGCGTTCCGATTTCATTGTGGCCGACATCGCCCAAAGTTATGCCGAGCATGGTGCGGCTTGTTTGTCGGTCTTGACCGATCAGCAGTTTTTTCAGGGTTGTAACGACTACCTCAAGCAAGCCCGTGCCAGTTGTCAGTTGCCGGTGTTGCGCAAAGATTTCATGGTGGACCCCTATCAGGTATTTGAAGCCCGTGCGATTGGCGCAGATTGCATTTTGTTGATTGCCGCTTGTCTGAGCGACGCTCAGATGTCCGAGTTGGAAGCCGTGGCTCGTCATTTGGGCATGGCGGTCTTGGTCGAGGTTCATGACGCTGACGAACTGGATCGAGCGCTGAAATTGAAAACCCCATTGCTGGGCATCAACAACCGCAACTTGCGCACTTTCGAGGTCAGTCTGCACACCACCTTGGGCATGATGTCTCAGGTGCCAGACGATAAGCTGTTGATCACTGAAAGCGGCATTTTGAAACATGACGATGTGCAAACCATGCGCGATGCGGGCGTGCATGCCTTTTTGGTGGGCGAGGCTTTCATGCGGGCCCCAGACCCTGGCGCGGCCTTGGCCGAATTGTTCCTCTGACGCCAACAGCCCATGGGACGGCCCAAAGGCAGTGCGAGCAGCCCCAAGGTGGCAGACCTCACGGGCGACCTGTTTGCCATGTCGGCGGTCGTGTCTGGGCACTCTGGGGTGCCGTGCTTGCAGCACATCGATCCGACCCAGTGGCCCGTTCACCCGGGTTGGCACGAGGTACTGAACACCTTTTTCATCAGTCCAAGCGGGCGGCAATTGCTTGAGCGCTTGCGCCAAAGATGGGCAGCTGGCGCCACCATCTATCCACCCCAACCGCTGCGCGCCTTGCAACATCTGGCCCCGGCAGAGGTTCGGGTGCTGATATTGGGTCAAGACCCTTACCATGGACCCGGTCAAGCCGAAGGACTGGCTTTCTCGGTGGCACCTGGGGTCCCTTGGCCGCCCTCATTGCGCAACATCTTCAAAGAGTTGCAACGCGACCTGGGGTTGCCCATACCCGAGCATGGCAGCCTCTTGGGGTGGGCTGAAAAAGGCGTGCTTTTGCTCAACACTTGTCTCACGGTGGAAGATGGAAGTCCAGCCAGTCATGCCAAATACGGATGGCAAGCGCTTACTGACTTGATAGTGGCCGAAGTCGCCAGATGCAGCCCCTGGTGTGTTTACATGTTGTGGGGTGGGCATGCTCAAGGGATGGCTGAGACCATTCGTCAAGTCAGCGGACAACACCAGACATCGGCTCTGATTCTGCAAGCCAACCACCCATCCCCGCTGTCGGCCTTGCGCGGCCCAAAACCTTTCATAGGATGTGGTCATTTTGGCCAAGCGCAGGCATGGTTGCAAAGCCAAGATGTGCCCTGGAGTTGGGCCTGATCTGACTGCCGAAATTGTCTCTAAGGGCTTGAAA
>CAWUNN010000488.1:0-1676 GCA_963923185.1 uncultured Limnohabitans sp.
TGACAGAGCTGGGGGGCTTTTCATGAGACATGGTGTTCATGTGGGGTCTCCAGTGTTGTTCTATGAGGTGAGGCCAGGCTTCAAATATGCTGCAAGAGCATTTGACGATTTTATGTGATTTACTTTTTTTAACCAATCATTAAATACTTTGTTTGTAGCGTGATGCCGACATCTGCTTGATCAGGGTTTATCATATGATTTGAAATGCATATTTAGAGTGTCCATGGCCCAAACCGTCCACATTCAACCCGTCTGGTCCCTGAGCGATCGGCAAGGACACGGCTTGTCGCATCGTTTGATCCAGCTGTTGTGCGAGGTGCGCGAGCACGGGTCTTTGGCCGGGGCTTGCAAGATCACAGGCAGCTCGTACCGTCATGCTTGGAACATGATTCGAGAGGGTGAGGCCCAATTGGGCATGGCCTTGCTGCAAATGTCGCGCGGCAAAGGCTCGACCTTGACCCCTGTGGCCGAAAAACTGGTGTGGGCGGCCCACCGCATTCAGGCTCGCCTGACCCCGACCCTGGAGACATTGGCCTCGGAAATCGAAGTGGAGTTGGCCAAGGTCATGTCCCGACACGACGACTCTCTCAAGGTCCATGCCAGCCATGGCTTTGCGGTCGAAAAAATGATGGAAGCCCTGACCTTCAAAGGCCACACGGTCGAGCGCAAATACGTGGGCAGCTTGGAGGCTTTGGCCGCATTGGCCCAAGACCAATGCGAGTTGGCGGGCTTTCATGTGCCCATCGGAGACTTTCAGCGGCCTGTGCTCGAGCACTATGCCAAATGGCTTCATCCCCAACAACACCGCGTCATTCATGTGGCCACCCGGCGCCAAGGCTTGATGGTCGCGCGCGGCAACCCCTTGGGCATTGTGGGGCTGAAAGACCTGACCCGTCCAGAGGTGCGTTTCATCAACCGCCAGGCCACCTCGGGCACCTACTTTTTGTTGCGCTGTCTTTTGAAGCAAGCCAAGATCGCCACGCATCGCATCCAGGGCTTCAACCAAACCGAACACACCCATGCGGCGGTGGCCGCCTATGTGGCCAGTGGCATGGCCGACGCCGGCTTGGGGGTAGAAACCCCCAGCCACCGATATGGGCTGGACTTTGTGCCCATGGCCAGTGAGCGGTACTTTTTGTTGTGTGACATGGGCAAGATCAACGAGCGGCATTTGAAGGCCGTGACCGACACCTTGCGAGACCCCGGTTTTCAAGAGGTGATCAACGCCCTGCCAGGCTACAGCGCCTTGCAATGTGGCAGCGTGCAAACGCTGGCCCAAGCCTTTCCTGATCATTTTGAGTCCAAGTCATCCAAGAAGTCACGCCCCGTGGCCAAGGTTTGATTGGCTCAGGTGTTTTGTGGCGACAATCGAGCGATGAACCCGGCGCACCTGGACCCCTTGACTGCCCCTGAACACCCAAGGGTGGGTTGGAGCGTCGTCGAGCACGCCTTGCTGCAAAGGGCTCGACTGATGCAACGGGTGGCGCAAGATGTCTATGGCCCACACCACCTGTTGCAACGGGGCTGGATACCCGCTGCGCTGGCCTGGGGCCACAGCGCCTGGCAACCCAACTTGCACCAGATCCAACCCTTGGCGCAGCGCTGGGTGGGCCTGTTGACTGTCGAGTTGGGTGAAGATGCAAGCGGACAGTGTTGGGTGTTGCGCTCATCGGTCG
>CAWUNN010000489.1:0-1666 GCA_963923185.1 uncultured Limnohabitans sp.
GAAACCATGGGGCTGATCGAGTCTGAGATACAAAAACTGCCTACACGTCAACGAGAAGCCTTCTTGTTGCGTTATTGGGAAGAGCTGGATGTGGCTGAAACCGCGGCCGCCATGGGTTGCACCGAAGGCAGTGTCAAAACACACTGCTCCAGGGCCCTGGCATCTTTGGTTCAAGCCTTGAAATCCAAGGGAATTCAACCATGAAACACAATCCAACACCTTTCAGTGCCCAAGATCGGCTGGCCCGCCAAATGGTCAGCGCCTTGAATGCGCCCTTGCCGCATGACATCACAGAGCGTCTGCGTGCTGCACGCACACGGGCGATCGCGGCCCGTCGCATCACACCGGTTCAGGTTCAATCCAATGGCACTTTGACTTTGGGGCAAGCCAAAGAAGCGCTGCGCCCTTTGACTTGGCTGGCCTCGATGTTGCCCTTGGTGGCCTTGGTGGTGGGTTTGGTCACCATCAAGTACCTGCAAGATGAGCGCCGCGCCACCGAGGTGGCCGAGATCGATACCGCCTTGTTGACCGATGATCTGCCACCGGCGGCTTACACCGACCCAGGATTCTTGCGCTTTTTGCGCTTGCCCTCCACAGAGGCGGGGTTCGGCGCTTCGGGGGCCAAATCTGAATGAACCTGTCGGAGGTGGGTGGATGCCACAAAATCATCGGCCTGGCTTGGCTGATCTCATGGCTCTCTCTGACCGCTTGGGCTGAGCAGCCTGCCACTGCGTCTGCCCCAAAGGCCCTTTCAACGCCCACCACGGCCTCCATCAAGAGTGAGGCTTCTCCGCGCTGGCCCGAGTTGACATCGGCACAACAGCAGGCGCTGTCACCCTTGCAAAAACTATGGCCTGAAATCAACCAGGCTCGCAAGCGCAAATGGCTGGCGGTTTCGAGCAATTTTCAAGATTTACCCGAGCTTGAACAGCAAAAACTGCAAGACCGCATGCGCGAATGGGCGTCCATGACCGAGGTCGAACGTGCTCAAGCCCGTTTGCAATACGCCCATGCCCAAACCATCGGTGTGGATGAGCGTCGCCAGCGCTGGGAAGCCTACTTGGCCCTGAGCCAAGAAGAGCGCGAGCAACTGGCACAACACCGCCTACGCAAACCGCAAGGCGCCGCGGTGGCCTTGCGACCGGCCCCACGAAGCAAAATCATCACCCCTGTGCAGCGTACCGACACACCTGCTCATCAGGGCTTCAGTGCCTTGCGCATCGACACCGATCAGATCCACCCCAGCACCTTGTTGCCCCTGAATGTGCCTGGACATGCCAGCCCATGAGCGCGCACCATGATCAGCACTTACTGACCACTTCGCCAATGGCCCCCACGTTGCGTCGCCGCATGGCCTGCTGGATGTACGAAGGGGTGTTGCTGTTTGGCGTGGTATTTTTAACCGATTACCTCTTCAGCACCCTGAGTCAAACACGCCACGCGCTCGATCACCGATGGGGTCAACAGGCTTTTTTGTTTTTGGTGCTGGGCATTTACTTTGTTTGGTTTTGGCACAAAGGCCAAACGCTGGCCATGAAAACCTGGCACATCCGGATGACCGATCTCCAAGGACGCCCCGTCAGCCAGCGAAGGGCTTTGGTGCGGTATCTCTTGTGTTGGATTTGGTTTCTGCCGCCATTGGCGCTCCTTGGGTGGAGTGACTGGC
>CAWUNN010000490.1:0-1645 GCA_963923185.1 uncultured Limnohabitans sp.
TGCAATCGGTGGAATCTGGGGCAACGAGCTCAAAGGCTCTTGGGTGGTCACCCCCAACACCCTGACTTGGCCGCCTTTGATCATGCCCATGCCTGATCCCACGTCGGTCACATACATCTGAACCGATCCGCCCATCAAATCCGTCATCGCTTGCGGGCTGGATTTGTAGGGCACGCCCGTGAGGTCCAGGCCTGCGATGCGCCGGATCGTCTCAGAGGTCACCAAAGATGTGCTGTTGGGCGTGGCATACGAGTATTTGCCAGGGTTGCGCTTGACCTGATCGATCCACTCGCGCAAGGTTTTGGCGGGGTCATTGGCATTGACCACCAACGCAAAGGGCAGCTCGCCCACTCGGGCCACAGGGGTGAAGTCTTTGATCGGGTCGTATTTCAGGTTGCTGACCAAACTGGGGTTGGCCGAGTGGGTGGTGTTGGTGGTCATGAACAAGGTGTAACCATCGGGTTTGGCCTTGGCCACATACAGCGCGGCGATTTGACCATTGGCACCGGCGCGGTTTTCGACCAAGACCGGCACCTTCAAACGCTCGGACCATTTTTTAGCGATGACCCGCGCTACCGCATCGGTGCCGCTGCCGGCTGCAAACGGCACCACCAGGGTCACCGCAGAGTTGGGATAGGGTTGGGCCCAGGCCGCCAACCCCATGGCCCACGCAGCCGCCACCGCCCATGTTTTCCAATTGCCCATCATGCTTGCAGCTCCAGAAAAAATTGGACACCCAATGGCATCTCCCATCAGTCTCAGAGGTGTCTGAAGCTGCCCATTTTGACCCACTTTTGAGGGTATTTCCCATTTGGGCTGCAGACCGGCTTCATTAAGCTTTCTGCACTTGTTTTTCTAGGAGTTGGCGATGCTGCTTCGATTCAAAGGTTGGTTGTGCTGCTGGGCTTTGGCCCTGGCCCCCGTGGTGATGGCGCAAGGCGTCAGCAAAGACGAAATTTTGATCGGTGGGGTCGGTCCGATCACCGGACCCGCGGCTTACATTGGTCTGGGTGGGCGCGATGGCTTGATGTTGGCCGTCAAAGAAATCAATGCATCGGGTGGCATTGGAGGCCGAAAAGTCAAGGTGATCTTTGAGGACGACGGCCACTCGCCCAGCAAGGCATTGGGGGCCATCAAAAAACTGATTGATCAAGACAAGGTGTTGATGATTTTTGGTGCCGGCGGCTCCAATTCGACCGTGGGGTACCTTGACTACGTCAAAGAGCAACAACGGGTGGCCTATGTCTCTTTTGCATCGGCGCCAGCGGTGACCTATCCGTTCAGCCCATTTTTGTTCAGAGGCGCCACCACCGAGGTGCCCAGGTACGGTGAGTTGTATTCTGAATATGTGGCCGAAGGACTCAAAGCCAAAAAGGTGGCGATCATGAATGGTCGCGAGGAATACCCCAAAAACGAAGGCAATGCATTGGCCAACTCGCTCAAAGACATCTACAAAGTCGATGTGGTGGCACGCGCCGAGTTCAACATTGGCGACAAAGACTTCACCCCCCAATTGCTGGACATCAAAAAATCGGATCCACAGGTCATCGCATTTTTTGGCAACCCGGCTGAGGCGGCCATTGCCTTGCGCCAAGCCCGTGAACTGGGCTTGAACCAGAAATTTTTTGTCGGAGCCACCATGGTC
>CAWUNN010000491.1:0-1632 GCA_963923185.1 uncultured Limnohabitans sp.
TGAACTCGGGCATGAACCGATTGGGTTTTGCTCCCCATCGTTACCGTTCGGCCTGGGCCCGCTTGCAAGCACTGCCCCAAGTCGATGAAATCTCACACATGACTCACTTCAGCGACGCCGATGGCCCCAAGGGGGTCAGCCACCAGTTGCAGGTTTTTGAAGAGGTGACGCGGGATTTGGCTGGCGAGCGCAGCATGGCCAACAGTGCCGCCTTGCTGCGCCACCCGCACACCCACGCCGATTGGGTCAGACCAGGGATTGCCATGTATGGCAGTGCCCCGGACCATCCAGAACATCATGTCACCGATTGGGGACTTGCTCCCGTCATGAGTTTACGCAGTCAATTGATCGCCGTGCAACATCTGCAAAAGGGCGATGCGGTAGGTTACGGCTCTGGATTTGTCGCCGAACATGACATGCGCATGGGCGTGGTCGCCTGTGGCTATGCCGACGGTTATCCACGCCATGCGCCAACGGGCACGCCGATCTTGGTCGAGGGCACACGCACCCGAACCCTAGGGAGAGTCAGCATGGACATGCTGGCCGTCGATTTGACGCCCACCCCACAAGCACATGTGGGCAGCGATGTCACGCTTTGGGGCAAGGCCGAAACAGGACAAGTTTTGCCCATCGATGAGGTGGCAGCAGCAGCAGGCACGGTCAGCTATGAATTGATGTGCGCGCTGGCACAACGGGTGAGCGTGCGCACGATGTGAGGGCTCTGAACCTCTCAACGATTAAAGGCATTGATCCAGGACTTCGATCCAGTGGCGCACGGGGATCACTGTTGCGCTTTGCAAATGGGTGATGCAGCCGATGTTGGCACTGATGATGCCTTGCGGCTTCAAGGCTGACAAGTGTCCCAATTTGCGTTCACGCAACTGGACCGATATGTCTGGCTGCAACACCGAATAAGTGCCCGCCGAGCCGCAACACAAATGCGACTCTGAACCGCTGAGCTGAACGTCAAAACCCAATTCAGACAAATGCTGCTCAACGCCACCACGCAACTTTTGCCCGTGTTGCAAGGTGCACGGCGGGTGATACGCCAACACCCCAACGGTGCGCGCCTTGTCTTGCACCTGAGCTTGCAAGGCTTTGACCAAGTCTGGCAGCAGCTCACTGATGTCACGGGTCAATTCACTGACTTTGCGGGCTTTATCAGCATAAGCCGAATCATGTCGCAACACATGGCCATATTCTTTGACCGCCACCCCACAACCTGAGGCATTCATCACGATGGCCTCCACCCCACTTTCGATGTGCGGCCACCAGGCATCGATGTTGGCGCGCATTTGCACCAAAGCACCTTCTTGATCGTTCAGGTGAAATTTCACAGCGCCACAACAACCTGCCTGGGCTGCAACCACGGTTTGGATGCCAGCGGCATCCAGCACTCGTGCTGTGGCGCTGTTGATGTTGGGTTGCATGGCAGGTTGCACACACCCCGCCAGCATCAGCACCTTGCGAGCGTGGGTGGTGGTTGGCCAAGCGCCTGGATCTTGTGCCGCAGGAACTTTGTCGCGCAATTTGCGAGGCAACAAAGCCCGCACCGACTGCCCCAACTTCATGGCCGCGCCAAACAAAGGTGAATTCAAACCACTGGCCAAGGTCTGGCGCAGCCACTGCTCG
>CAWUNN010000492.1:0-1625 GCA_963923185.1 uncultured Limnohabitans sp.
GTTGGCAAGAAATCGAAGTCCTTCAGGTGCAATACCCAGCGCCAAAGGCATGAGTGGCGCGCAACCCCTTGGGGGGGTTGACTCAGATGTGCGCCAACCGGATGGCTTGGCTGACAGGTGTCAAACGGCGCAAACTGCGCAACACCGACTCTAAATGTGCCAAATCACGAACCGCCACCACAAAGCGCAAATCGATGGTCTCAGCAGTGCCGATGCCACTTCCGGTGTGGGCTTGGGTGATGTCGCCTTCGGCTTTGGCAATCGCGTTGGCCACTTGAGCCAGCAAGCCTTTGCCGTTGACGGCGGTCACGGAGATGGGGGCCTCAAAGAAGCGCACCGGTTCGTCAGACCATTCCACGGCAATGAAGCGCTCGCTGTCTTTGTCGCGCAATTTTTGGGCATTGTGGCAGTCGGCTTGGTGGATGACCAAGCCCTCACCATGGCCCAAGTAGCCCAAGATGGGGTCCCCTGGCAATGGGTGGCAGCAACTGGCGTATTGGACAGAAGCATTCTCGCTGCCATCGACCATGACCGATCCTTGCGAGACCGATTCGTGCGAGGTGAAGCGTTCGCGGCTGAGCAAAAGGGGATCTGGTTTTTCTCCGATTTCGGCCAACAAGGCGACCAAGCGTTTGGCCACAATGGGGGCCACGCGCCGCCCCAACCCGATGTCGACCAGCAATTCTTGCAGCGTTTTATTGCCCGTGAAGCGCAGCAGCCTATCCCATAAAACTTGGTGGCTGCCGCGCGTGTCGGGCAAACGCTCAAAACCCTCGGCACGCAAAGCCTGGGACAACAATTTGGCGCCCAATTGCTCTGACTCACTCTGAGCCAAGGACTTCAGGTAGTGTCTGATTCGAGAACGGGCTCGGCCGGTTCGAACAAAGCCCAACCAAGCAGGGTTGGGTGCTGAAACGGTTGAGGTGATGACTTCAACCACATCGCCATTTCGCAATTCAGTTCGCAATGGCACTTGTTCACCGTTGATTTTGGCGGCCATGGCCCGATCGCCAATGTTGCTGTGCACGGCATACGCAAAATCCACCACCGTGGCACCGCGTGGCAAGGCCATGATGCGGCTTTTTGGGGTGAACACATAGACCGCATCGGGAAACAAGTCGACTTTGACGTGATCCCAAAATTCAACGGCATCGCGTGTTTCGTCTTGGATGTCCAACAAGGATTGCAACCACTGGGCTCCCAATTGGTTGGCTTGTTCGCTGTTGGGGTCTTTGGCTTTGTAGAGCCAGTGCGCGGCCACCCCAGATTCGGCCACCACATGCATGGCCTGGGTGCGCATCTGAAATTCGATGTTGATGCCCGATGGTCCCACCAAAGTGGTGTGCAAAGATTGATACCCATTGACTTTGGCGATCGCAATGTGATCTTTGAATCGGCCAGGAACCGGTTTGTACAACTGATGCAAAACGCCCATGGCGGTGTAGCAATCAAGCAAACTGGTCAAAATCAGCCGCATGCCGTAGATGTCGGTGACCTGAGCGAAGCTGAGGTGCTTTTGATCCATCTTGCGATAGATCGAATAAAGCGTTTTTTCACGGCCATGAATTCGGACTTTGAGATTGGCTTTGGCAAAAGCCTGTTCAACGTCGGTGCGCACTTTTTGC
>CAWUNN010000493.1:0-1616 GCA_963923185.1 uncultured Limnohabitans sp.
GACTTGGGCGATAAATTGGTTGATCAATTGGTCGACACGGGCATCGTCACTTCTTTGCCCGATTTGTATCGCTTGGGCTTGACTCACCTGGTGGCCTTGGATCGCATGGCGCACAAGTCGGCCAGCAATGTTTTGAGCAGCTTGGAGAAATCCAAATCCACCACGTTGCCGCGTTTTTTGTTTGGCTTGGGCATTCGCCACGTGGGTGAGGCCACGGCGCGTGATTTGGCGCGCCACTTTGGTTCTTTGCCGGCTCTCATGGCCGCCAGCCTCGATCAACTGCTGCAAGTGCCCGATGTCGGCCCGGTGGTGGCAGAGAGTGTGCTGCGATTTTTTGGCCAAGCCCATCACCAAGAGGTGATCGAGCAACTGCTGGCCTGCGGGGTGCATTGGCCCGACTTGCCCAGCAACGCCCAAACACCTTTGCCTTTGGCCGGTCGCACCTATGTGCTCACGGGCACATTGCCCACCCTGAGCCGTGAGCAGGCCAAAGACATGCTTGAGCAAGCCGGGGCCAAAGTGGCTGGTAGCGTCAGTCAAAAAACCACTGCGGTGGTGGCTGGTTCAGAGGCGGGCAGCAAACTGGACAAAGCCTTGGCGCTGGGTGTGCCCGTGCTTGACGAGCAGGGCCTATTGGACCTGCTCAAGCCCACGGCCTGAGTTCAGCCTTGCAGCACCGAGACCAGCTCGGTCTCGATCTCGATCTGGCGACGGTTTTGTTGCAAATCAGGGCCGTCGATCAAAAAGGTGTCTTCGACCCGCTCGCCCAAGGTGCTGATCTTGGCCAGTTTCAAATTGATGTGATTGCGTGCCAACACCTGAGCGATGCTGTACAACAAGCCGCTGCGATCGCTGGCCGAGACGCTCAACAACCAATGCTGGGCTTTTTCATCGGGGGTCAGGCTGACACGGGGTGTGACCGGAAAACTCTTGACCCGACGTGACACCCGACCTCGACTGGGCGCAGGCAAGGGGCCAGCTTGCTCCAGGGTGCGGGTCAGGCCCGACTCGATCATGGTGATCCACTCACGGTAATGCTCGGTGAGCGTAGGGGCAATCAAGGCGAACGTGTCCAGGGCATAACCGTTGCGCGCGGTGTGGATGCGGGCATCCAAGATGCTGAAGCCGGCTTGGTCAAAGTAGCCACAAATGCGGGCAAACAAATCGGGCTGATCGGGTGTGTAGACCATCACCTCAAGGCCTTCTTCCCAAGGCGACATGCGAGCTCGCACCAAAGTGCCAGCAGCCGTCCCTTTGTGCTGCGCATCAGAGATGAAGCGAGACACATGGCGGGTGTGCCAGGCGATGTCGGGGGCTTCGTGGCGCATGAAGTAACTCACATCCAGTGTGTCCCACAGCGCTTTGTGCACTTGGTGCGGCAAGGCCATGCGGGCCAACTCGGTCAAAGCGTCGCGCTTGCGTGATTCGACCTCGGCATCGGCGTCGGGTGCGCGGCCGCCCAAAGCTCGCAGGGTGGCCCGGTACAGATCTTCGAGCAGTTTGCCTTTCCAGGCATTCCAGACCTTGGGGCTGGTGCCCCGGATGTCGGCCACGGTCAACAGGTACAAGGCCGTCAAACGTCTCTCATCTCCTACTTTGGCGGCAAATTGGGCAAT
>CAWUNN010000494.1:0-1615 GCA_963923185.1 uncultured Limnohabitans sp.
TAGCGCGGCACGATCCCCACGGCCACGCCCACTTCGCGCATCATGGCGCAGACGTGCAACGCCCCACCACCGCCAAAAGGCATGTAGGCAAATTGACGCGGGTCATGGCCTTTTTCGATCGAGACCACCCGAATGGCGCCTGCCATCTTGGCGTTGGCCACAGTCAAAATGGCCTCGGCCGCAGCCAAGACATCCAAACCCAGGGGTTGGGCCACGTGCACATCGATGGCTTGTCGGGCGGCTTGTTCATCCAGCTGGCCCAGCAGGCCACCGCCCAAAGGCCGCGAGGCGGCAATGCGACCCAACACCACATTGGCATCGGTGACGGTGGGCAAGGTGTTGCCCCGGCCATAACAGACGGGCCCAGGGTTGCTGCCCGCCGATTGCGGGCCTACTTGCAACATGCCGCTGATGTCGACATGGGCAATCGAGCCCCCACCGGCCCCGATGGTTTCAATTTGGATCATGGGCGAGCGCACCACCATGCCAAACTCGATGGCCGTTTGTGCGGTCAAGGTGGCCTGTCCATGGGCCACCAGCGAGACATCAAACGAGGTGCCCCCCATGTCGCCCGTGATCACATTGGGATGGCCGCTGGCACGGGCCACCTCGGCACAAGCGATCACGCCTGCGGCAGGACCAGACAAGGCGGTGCGAATGGGGAACTCGCTGGCGGTTTGGCGCGACATCACGCCACCGTTGCTTTGCACGATCAGCAACTCGCCATCAAACCCTTGGGCGCGCAAGTCCGATTCAAGTCGGCCCAAATACCCACCCACCACGGGCTGCAAAGCGGCGTTGAGCACAGCAGTCGAGCATCGCTCGAACTCGCGGATTTCTGGCAACACCTCGCTGGCTGCGGTGACATGCGAGTTGGGCCACATGTCACGCACCGCTTGCACCGCCAATTGTTCATTGCTGGGGTTGGCGTAGGCGTTGATGAAAAACACGCAGACCGCCTCGCAGCCGGCTTGGATCAAGCGCTGCGCTTGAGCGCGGACCTGATGCAAATCCACCGGGGTGTGCAAGCTGCCATCGGCCAGCACCCGCTCATCGACCTCTAGGCGCAAATCGCGCTCGATCACCGGCTGGAAGCTGCCGCGCAGCCCCCAGGTTTGGGGGCGATCGCGGCGACGCATCTCCAGCACATCGCGAAAGCCACGCGTGGTGATCAAGCCGGTTTTGGCGGTCTTGCGCTCCAGCAATGCATTGGTGCCCACCGTGGTGCCGTGTACGATGGTGCTCAGCATGGCGGCGGGCTGGCTGTCGGGCTCATCCGCGCCTGGCGCGCGTTGAATGTTCAGCACCCCGTTCATGAACCCGCGTGCCTCTTCGCCCCGCGTGGACGGCACTTTGACAATTTGGGCCTGACCTTGGGCTTCATCCAGCACAAACAAATCGGTGAAGGTGCCCCCGACATCGACCCCAACGACCAGGCGCTTCATGCTGCACCTCGGCTCGAAGATGGGCTCACATACCCCAAAGCCAAATCGCGGGCTTGGGCTTGGGCATCGCGCCGGCTGGCATCGCCCCAGCCGCCACCGCCGGGCGTCTCCAACATCACTTGTTCACCTCGTTTCAAACGGATGCCCAACATCTTGGACACCATGGGCGG
>CAWUNN010000495.1:0-1614 GCA_963923185.1 uncultured Limnohabitans sp.
GAACTGATGGGCATCAGTCCTGCGTTGGCCGATTTGAATGTGGCTCGCTACAAAACTTGGTCCAAATCCTTCACGCCCGATAACGCCAAGCCAGCGGTGTTGGCCTTCAATGGCGATGTCTACGAAGGATTGGACGCCAAAAGCCTGAGTCCTGTTCAACTGCAATGGGCGCAAGAGCATGTGGCCATCCTCAGTGGTTTGTACGGAGTGCTCAGGCCATTGGATCTGATGCAGCCTTATCGGCTGGAGATGGGCACGGCTTTGACCAACCCCAAGGGTGCCAATTTGTATCGTTTTTGGGGTGAGCGAATTGCCCAACACCTGAATCAATGTCTGGCCAAAGAGCCGCATCCGGTGATCGTCAACTTGGCCTCGCAAGAGTACTTCAAGTCGGTGGATCTCAAAGTGCTCAAGGCCCAGGTCATCGAATGTGTGTTTGAAGAAGAACGTGCCGGTCAGTACAAAGTCATCAGCTTCATGGCCAAAAGGGCGCGTGGTTTGATGGCCCGGCACATCATCGTCAAGAAGGTCCGCACACCTGCGGGGTTGCAAAAATTCAATGCCGAAGGCTATGCATTTGCGCCAGCGGCCTCGACCCCTGAGCGCTTGGTGTTCAGAAGGGGGCAGGTTTGAACACGAGGTGTGCTTTTGGGGCGGCTCTCGGGGCCCGTGGTGGATGGCCATGACCCAAGTCGAATTTTCTCCTCTGGGCAAGCCAGCCAGCTATGCCGATCAATACGATGCCAGCTTGTTGTTTCCGGTGGCTCGCCAGACCCAACGCGCGGGCTTGGGACTGGATGGCCAACGTTTGCCCTTCATGGGGGCGGATTTTTGGACGGCTTTTGAGCTGGGGTGGCTCAATGCCCGGGGCAAACCCCAGGTGGCCATGGCCCGCTTTGTGGTGCCGTGTGACAGCACCCACATCGTCGAGAGCAAATCATTCAAACTCTATCTCAACAGCTTCAATCAAACCCGTTTTGAAGATGCCGATCAGGTGCGCGAGTGCTTGCGCCAAGATGTCAGCCAAGCCATATGGCACGGTGGGCCCATGCGCGCCAGCGTCGGCGTTCAATTGGTGATGCCCGATCAGTTTGAGCTTCAAACCATCCACGAAATGGATGGCTTGTCGTTGGATCGACTGGACATCGAATGTGATCAGTACCTGCCCAATCCTGACTTGTTGAGCGCGGCGTTCAACGAGCAACCTGTCACCGAGACATTGACCAGCCATTTGCTCAAAAGCAACTGCTTGGTCACGGGGCAGCCCGATTGGGGCAGCCTGAGCATCAGCTACCACGGACCTCAAATTGACCAGGCGGGTTTGCTGAAGTACATCGTGAGTTTTCGCAACCACAACGAATTCCATGAGCATTGCGTCGAGCGCATCTATGTCGATGTGATGCAGCGTTGTCAACCCACCCAGCTCAGTGTGCATGCGCGCTACACCCGGCGTGGGGGCTTGGACATCAACCCTTGGCGAACCAGTCATCCGCAAGCCGCCCCTTCGGCCGTGCGCCACGCGCGTCAGTGACAAGGCCGGCTGTGCAACCAGGGTGTAAGCCTTAACATCACGACCATGAATCCAAACGCCAACCCTCCCAAAAGACCCGATTT
>CAWUNN010000496.1:0-1614 GCA_963923185.1 uncultured Limnohabitans sp.
GATGAACTCGCAAACAAAGTGTCCTCACCGCCTTCCCCGACAGTGCATGGACGTCATGGCTTGAGCGATCAAGCTCAAGCCCCCTGTTGGCCGGTATCCGGGCTTGCGAAAACGACCGTCGTCAACCTTCCCAAAAGCTTGTTCAAGGCCTTCAGTGGCATGTGAGACGCGGCTAGCCCCAAAGGGCTGTTCGCTTGACCGTTGCGGGGGCAGCGCAGGCTGAAAAAGCACGGTTGACCCGACTTTTTTCCTGCTTCCCGTTGAACTGTCCACTGTGAACCAGTGGAGCGAGCACCAACATGGGGTATTGTACGCTTAAGACTTTCGCCAAACTGAATGCTGCAGGTGCTTGATTTCTGTGATTTTTCACTAGAATGGGGTCATGTCCTCCCTGATGCACCAACTGATCGACCGTGTCGAACGTTTGCTGGTTCGCCATCAGGAGTTGCAGCGCACCAACGAACTGTTGTCCAAGCAGGTGAGCCAAGTCACCCAAGAGCGCGATGCACTGAAGGGTCGATTGCAAACCGCCCGCCATCGCATTGACGCCTTGCTCGAGCGTTTGCCCGAAGAAACATCCGAATCGACACGCGATGAAGCAAGTTGAAGTCCAGATCATGGGCCAAGGCTATGTCTTGGGTTGCCCCGAGGGGGGAGAAGAACGACTGCAGCAAGCGGTGCAGTCCGTTGATCAGGCCATGAGTCGCATTCGCGATGCGGGCAAGATCAAAGCACGCGATCGCATTGCCGTCTTGGCCGCATTGAACCTGGCCTTTGACCTGGCCGATCGCCCAGCACAGGCCTTGGCTGCAAGCCCCACCGAGGCGCCTACTGCCCCAGAAGCGGCCATGCCGACCAGCAACGAACAAGCCGCTGTGTCTGACCTGCTGGCCCGCCTGGACGCGGTCTTGGGAGCGGACGGCCAACTGCTTTGAATATGGGCTGGCAAGAGCCCCCACGGTTGAGCTTTCAGGCACTCTGGCGATAAAATTGGGGCGTCTGCAATTCGGCTTTGGCTTTATATTTCCTTGAACCAATGCTCTTATGAGCCAGGGCTTGGAACATTGGCTGGTGAGCGTGATCGTCTCGCGTCAGATGAACCCAACGCCAGTCTGCCCTCGCCCACCTGAACCCCTGCGTTCAGGATGACGGCCAGGCGTTTTGCAGACACCTTATTTTGAAAGATGCAGGCACGGTGAGCACACCCTGCATCCCATTGGGGTTCGGCCGCGCATGGTGTGTGACCGTCTCTTTCGTCACGACAGGATGCATCATGGGATTGAAAATCGCCATCGTTGGGGCTGGTGCCATTGGCGGGTATCTGGGGGTCAAATTGGCCCAGGCGGGTCACGACGTGACCTTTGTGGCCAGAGGGGCCAACCTGGCAGCCATCCAAGCGCAAGGCATGCAATTGCAAATGGACAACGCTGAGGTGTTGCATGCCCGGGATGTGCGTGCTTGCAGCATCGAACAAGCAGGGCCGCAAGACTATGTCTTTTTGACCATGAAGTCCCATCAGGTCGCGCCCGTGGCCACGCAGATCCATGGCATGTACCACGATCAAACCGCTGTGGTCACCATGCAAAACGGCATTCCTTGGTGGTATTTTCATGG
>CAWUNN010000497.1:0-1612 GCA_963923185.1 uncultured Limnohabitans sp.
CTCAGGTTCAAGTGGGGGTGCTTCGCGTTGCTCATGCATCAAACCATTTTGTGGATCGCAAAGCCCTTGAGGTATTCATCTGGCTTGGCTGGGTCGAACTCTTTGCCCATGACTTTGAATTTGCGGTAAGCCCCCTCGGGCGGCTTGAAGCCCATTTCGGCCATGTACTTCTTGGCGTCTGTCAGCATGAAGACTTTTTCGGCGATTTGACGGTAGTTCACATCGCCTTTGATGTAACCCCAGCGCTTCATCTGGGTCAACATCCAGACCGCCATGCTCTGCCAGGGCACCGGGTCAAAGTTGGCCCGATCGGGCACGTTTTTCACGCCCCCCAGACCGTCTGCGAATTTGCCGGTCAGCACCTGGGTGAGCACCGTTTCGGGCTGATTCAGGTATTGGGTCGGAGCAATCACCTTGGCAATCAACTCGCGGTCTTTGGGCTGGCTGGCCATCTGGCTGGCAGTCAGCACAGATCGGTAAAGGGCGGCAAAGGTGTTGGGGTTTTGCTTGATGAACGCATCGCTCATGCCAAAGGCACAGCAGGGGTGACCGTCCCATATTTCCTTCGATAAAATATGAATGAAGCCCACTTCGTCAAAGACTGCGCGCTGGTTAAAGGGGTCGGGACCCAAAAAGCCGTCGATGTTGCCAGCCCGCAAATTGGCCACCATTTCGGGCGGGGGCGTGACCCTGATTTGTACATCGGTGTCGGGATTCAGGCCGTTTTCGGCCAGGTAGTAGCGCAATAGAAAATTGTGCATCGAGTACTCAAAGGGCACAGCGAACTTAAAGCCCTTCCACGACTTGGGATCGCGCTTGTCTTTGTGCTTGATGTGCAAAGTGATCGCCTGCCCATTGGTGTTTTGAATGCTGGCTACATTCATGTCCACCTGGTTGCTGCCCAATCCCATGCTCATGGCCATGGGCATGGGAGACAAAAAGTGGCTGGCGTCGTGTTCTTTGTTGATCATCTTGTCTCGGATCAAGGCCCAACCTGCCGTCTTCATCAGCTGTACATTCAGGCCTTCCCGACGGTAAAAGCCCAAAGGGTCGGCCATGATCAGGGGGCTGGCGCAAGTGATGGCAATGAAGCCGATCTTGAGGTCTTTCTTCTCTGGAGTGCCACGCTCTTGGGCCATGGCTTGCAAAGCGCCCACCGGCAACAGCGAAGCAATCGCTGCGCGCGCCGTGTGGGCACCCACGGCCTTCAAAAAACCACGACGAACCGAATCGACCGGAAACAGCGACTTGACCAAGGCGGCCTCGACAAAATCTTGGCTCAGCTCCTCTTCGTTTTGCACCGCCAAGCCATGTTGGCTGGAAGCATGCTCGGCACCACAGTGGCAGCGCATCAAAAGGGGCTTGTCTGCATCGTAAGCATCGTAGGTTTTGGCAGCAGCCTTCAGCGCAGGGGTGTGACTCATGATGTTGGGCCTAGGGTTGGGTTTGACAACTGACTTGCAGACTTTTTGCAAGAGGTATGCCAAGAGTCGCGCCAAAGATTCAAGGGCCAATTGAGCGTCTTGCCCCAATATGGCCAGCCCATGCACCCCGCATCGTGCCCAAGATTGGGCCATGGCCTGCGCCATGCACCAAAAAAGACCCGTACAAA
>CAWUNN010000498.1:0-1608 GCA_963923185.1 uncultured Limnohabitans sp.
GCCCAAAGACTTCATGACCTTCCGATTGGGGCTGTTTGGCTTGGACAAATGGCACCAGCCCGAGCGCAGTGTCAAACACCTGGCACAAGCGCTGGAGCAATTGGGCTACACCCGCAAAGCAGCCTGAGTCGAGGCTTCACTGGCCTGGGGTGATGTGGTTGTCGCGCACCACCTTGCTCCATTTGTCGGCTTCTTTTTTGACAAACCGATCCATCTCCGCCGGACTTGAGGCTGAGATGGACACGCCCATCTGATGCAGGCGCTCTTTGACCACGGGTTCTTTCAAGGCCTTGACGACAGCCGCGTTCATCTTGTTGACGATTTCATCGGGTGTGCCCGCTGGGGCCAGCATGCCCCACCAGGCTTGCGCCTCAAAACCAGGGACACCCAACTCTTGCAAGGTGGGAACGTCAGGCAATTCAGCCATGCGCTTGGGTGTGGTCACCGCCAGGGCGCGCAATTTGCCACCGGGTAAATGCTGGGCCCACAAGGCATAGGTGGCAATGGTCACTGGCACATGACCGGCCACGCCATCGGTGGACAAGGGGCCGCCGCCTTTGTAGGGGACATGGACCCAACTGATGTTGTGAAAATTGCCCAAAGCCGTCATGGCCAAATGGGCCAGGCTGCCTGCGCCGATGGTGCCGTACCCGATGCTGTCGGGTTTGGCTTTGGCGGCTTGCACCAGATCGGCATAGCTTTTGTACGGTGTGCTGACGTGGGCGGTGATCAGCATGGCGCCAGTGCCAATCAGCATCACCCCGCGCAAATCTTTCAAGCTGTCAAAGGGCAAGTTGGGGTACAAACTGGGATTGACGCTGTGGGTATCAAAGACCATCACCCAGGTGTTGCCGTCTGCGGGTGATTTGGCCACCCACCCAGTGCCGATGGTGCCCGATGCCCCCGATTTGTTGTCAATCACCACCGATTGACCCAGATGTTGCTGCACAAAGGGTTGCAACAGTCTGGAGATTTGATCGACTGTGCCGCCAGTGGGAAAGGGCACGACCCACTTGATCGGCTGTTTGGGCCAGGCGACATCGGCCATGACGGTCGCACACCCTGCGCAAGCAGCCATCAAGGCCAAAGTGAGACGACGTAAATGCTTCATCGGGTGACTCCATCCGTGGGACGCTTGGTGTAAAAACGCATGGGGGCTTCGTACGTGCTGTGAAGCACTTGACGTTTGATTTTGCCCACCACATGCATTTCACACGGCTTGCAGTCAAAGCGCAGGGTGAGCTTTTCTTTGCCATTGATCAGTTGCATGGGCTCAGCCCGTACGGTGCCTTGCACCCCGGTCACGCCTTTGGCTTGCTTGGGGCACAGACTGAGGGAATAGCGTACACAATGCTTGGTGATCATCAGGCTGACTTCGCCCAATTCTTCGTGACTTTCAAAGGCTGAATCAATGACTTGGACACCATGCTTGGCATAAAAATCTCGTGCCGGGTGGTTGAATACATTGGCCAAGTAAGTCAAGCTGTCTTCGGGGTAGGGGACCGCAGGCTCCACGGGCTGGGCACGCGGCAAGCGTTCAAAAGCAGCCATGCGGGCACTCTCTAGGGCCTGCACGGCTTTGCGACGCAAGGCGTTGAGTTGCTGTCT
>CAWUNN010000499.1:0-1594 GCA_963923185.1 uncultured Limnohabitans sp.
TCAGCGGCCTTTGAACACCGGCTGGCGTTGCGCCTTGCCAGCCGCGATGGCCTCGTCCACGTCCTCGCTCCACTCCAGCGCATGACGCAAGGCATCTGAGAGTTGGCGCGCGGCACTGAAACCTGGCTCGGTGCGTGCAGAGATGACCTTTTTGGCCCCTTTGATCGCCAAGGGACCGGCGCGCCCAATGGTTTGCAAGATGTTCAGTGTTTCCACCTGAAACTGCGCCTGATCGATGCACCTTTGAGCCAACCCAATGCGCAGCATTTCATCTGCATGCATTTCGCGACCACTGCAAATCAAATCCATCGCGTAGGCTTTGCCCACCAACTCGGGCAGACGCACTGGGGCCCCGGCACCAGGAAATCCACCCCATCCGGCCTCAGGCATGCGAACGCTGGCATGACTGGCGACATACCTGACGTCGCACGCCAGCGCCAACTCGACCCCCCCTGCCACGGCTTTGCCTTGCATGGCGGCAATGACCATCTGCGGCAAGGCCTCTATGGCATCGAAGACCCGATTGGCTTTCCACACCAAATCCAAAACCTGTTGCTTGCTCAGTTGCGCCCGCAAGCTGGGGTTGAGCAGACCGGTGGAGAAGAACGCTTGGCCTTGCGCGGTGATCATCACCACGCTGGTGTGCTCATCGTCTCGAAGTCGCTGACACAGCAACATCAAGGCATCAAGCATCTCATCGGTCATTCGATGATGATCTTCATCACGGGTCAAGATGATTTGCAGGGAGTGATCTTGTTTGATCAAGCGCAGGCCGACAGACAGTTCGGTCGTGCCCTGTGGGATGTCGATGAATGGCAAAGTAGGGCTCATGTCCAGATGTGGGATTGAATGACATCTGAAGATACAACCCACCACCGTCCTTGTCAAAGTCGTTCCATGTCTTGACCGTGACAAGCTGGGCATTCAGACACACGATGCCCGCTTCTATACTGGAACGAAAATGTGCCTTGCATTCAGCCCAGCCATGAGGTCCATCGTGATGCGTCTTTTGCCCATGCTTCGCCAGACTCGATCAGCAGCCTTGTTGCTCAGCCTGTGGCTGTCCGGTGTGGGATGGGCCCAAACTTACCCCACCAAACCCATCCGGTTGATGGTGCCTTTTGCAGCCGGCGGCGTGGTCGATGTGACGGCCAGGCAATTGGGGCAAAAACTATCCGAGAGCATGGGTCAAGCGGTGGTCATTGACAACAAGGCCGGTGCCAGTGGCACGATCGCCGCAGAGATGGTGGCCAAATCGGCCCCCGATGGATACACCTTGTTGATGGCTTTTGATTCGCATGCGGTCAATCCCCATGTCTACAAGAATCTGAGGTACCAGACCTTGGATGATTTCGCGCCAATCTCATTGGTGGGCTCCATCCCCTTGCTGTTTGCTGCCAATTTGAGTGTGCCAGCGTCAGACATCCCGTCTTTGGTTCGACTGGCCAAAGACGGCAAAATCAAACTCTCTTACGGCTCGGTTGGGGCGGGCAGTTCAGGTCATTTGGCGGCCGAGCAGTTCAGTCAACTGGCCGGCATCTCGATGTTGCACGTGCCCTTCAAAGGCGGGGCCCCAGCGATGTCGGCGCTGATG
>CAWUNN010000500.1:0-1590 GCA_963923185.1 uncultured Limnohabitans sp.
TGTCCAACATGGGGGCGTTGCTGTACATGGTGCCCTTGTCTTTATCGATTGCCACCAGTGCACGCGTGAGCTATTGGATCGGTGCCAGCCAACCCGCTAAATCCCTTCAAGCCATTCGGCAGGGCTTTGAGTGGATCTTGGTGTGTGCCAGCCTGACCGCTGTGGGTCTGGCTGTCTTCAAAACCGACATCGCACGCTTGTACATCCCCAACCCCGAGGTGGTGGCCCAAGCCGATGCTCTGCTGGGCTGGTTGATCTGGTACCTGGCGGTCGATGCTTTGCAGGTGTTTTTCTTTTTCATGCTGCGCTGTCATCGGGTCACTGTGGGTCCGATGTTGATTTACGCCTGTCTGCTGTGGGGCATGGGTCTGACAGGGGGCTACACCCTGGCTTATCACGGTTTGTGGGGACAGCCCCCTATGTTCAACCCACAAGCCTTTTGGATCAGCAGCAGCGCGGCATTGACGGTGGTGAGTGTCTTGCTCGGTGGGCTATTGGCTTGGGTGCTGAAAAATCGCCATTCAAACCGATGAGCTCGATTGCCGTTTGATGCGAGAGGCCGGCCAAACCAGGGCAAAGCGACTGCCATGACCCACGGCACTGTCGATCAGCAACTCTGCCCCATGGCGCTGCGCCACATGTTTGACAATGGCCAATCCCAATCCGGTGCCACCGGTTTCACGCGATCGGCTGCGGTCGACCCGATAAAAACGCTCGGTCAGGCGCGGCAAATGCTCGGGTGCGATGCCAGGGCCGCTGTCGCACACCGAAAACACCCCATCGCCTGTTTCGTTGATCGCCCAACTCACCTCGATGCCGCCCCCTGCAGGGGTGTAACGAATCGCGTTGGCCACCAAATTGGACATGGCACTCTGAATTTCGGTTTTTTGTCCCAACAACAAGTCTTGCAAGTCGCTATGGTCAGCAAAAGTGACCTGGTGCAGCCCCCCCTGGGCGAGCGACAAGGCCTCGTCTAGGGCCTGCGCTTCTTCTTGCAAATGGTTCCAAAAAACAGCCAAAGGGATGGGCTCAAATCCTGGCAAAGGGCTGCCCTCTAAGCGAGACAAGGTCAGCAAATCTTCCACCAAGGTCTGCATGCGATGAGCTTGCCGCGCCATCAGTTCAAGGTAGTTGGCTTGCTGCTCTGGGGTCAAGCTGAGGTTTTGCAAGGTCTCTACAAAGCCAGACAGCACCGTCAAAGGGGTGCGTATTTCGTGCGAGACATTGGCGACAAAATCGCGCCGCATGGCCTCAGAGTGCTCAATGGCCGTGATGTCTTGACTCAACAACAAATGGCGATTGCGCCCATATGAAAACAACTGCAAAGACAAGCGCTGCGGGTGATCGGGTCGGTGCTCGCGCCCATCGATGACCACGGGCGCT
The DNA here is from genome assembly GCA_963923185.1 of uncultured Limnohabitans sp. Lineage (GTDB taxonomy): Bacteria > Pseudomonadota > Gammaproteobacteria > Burkholderiales > Burkholderiaceae_C > Limnohabitans. Next base: position 1,384 of record CAWUNN010000500.1, read on the forward strand.
TGATGGTCACCAGTTTGCAAATACCGATTGAAGTCGGGGTTTCGCACCAAGTTGCCAATCAACTGAGCCAAATCCCGATGCGCATCGATGCCCAGGTGCTGGGCCGCCATGGCGTTGCACCAGGTGATGCGCCACTCGTGGTCCAGCATCAATACCCCGTTGGGCGAGGCCTGAATGGCCGCCAAGAATTGCTCAAGATTTTCTTGG
>CAWUNN010000501.1:0-1585 GCA_963923185.1 uncultured Limnohabitans sp.
ACCACCACCCCCCCCAACCCAGCTCGTAATAGGCCCACCAAGAGCCCAAGCCAATGCCAAAAGTCAAAAACGACCATGCAATCACAGTCCAGGGTCGTGACCAACGGGCCCAGGCCGCATCCAAACGGCCCTCTAACAGGGCCGACAAAGCAAAGGCAAAAGCCACCGACATGCCCACATATCCCATGTACAGCATGGGTGGATGGATCACCAAGCCAGGGTCTTGCAACAGCGGATTCAGATCACGGCCTTCGGGGGCAGCGGGCAATTGCCGCAAAAAAGGATTGGAGGTGGTCAAAATGAAAGTCAAAAAACCGACGCCAACCCAGGCCAACACACTCAGCACCCGGGCCACCATGGCCAGCGGCAATTGGCGCGAGAACAAAGCCACCGCCGCGCCCCAGGCCGACAAGAGCAAGATCCACAACATCAGAGAGCCTTCGTGCCCACCCCACACTGCGGCAAACTGATAAGGCTTGGGCAACAGCGAATTGGAGTGCTGCACCACATAGACCACCGAAAAATCATTGCTCAGAAATGAAGCCGCCAAACAACCAAAGGCCAGCAACAACAACGCCAATTGCAAAACCGCTGACACTCGCGCCAGGGCCAACCAGGCCGAATTGCGGGTGTAAGAACCTGCCAATGGCAGCACGGCTTGCACCAAGGCCACGCACAGGGCCAATATCAGGGCGAAATGTCCGAGTTCGGGGATCATGGTTTCAGTGAACGTGCAGCCTTGTCTGCGGTGGCCCGATCCAGCGCATGCTGAGCCTCGGGGGGCATGTAGTTTTCGTCGTGTTTGGCCAGCACCTCAGAGGCCACAAAAATACCTTGCGCATTGAGCTGGCCTTGTGCCACCACACCTTTGCCTTCCTGGAACAAATCAGGCAACAAGCCCGTGAACTGCACCGAGATGTCGTGGCTGGTGTCGGTGACGACAAATTCAATGCGGGTGGCCTGGCGCTTTAAGCTGTCGGGCTTGACCAAACCACCGATGCGAAAGACCCGTCCCTGGGGCGCTTCGCCCTGGGCCACCTGAGTGGGCGTGAAGAAAAAAACCAAATTGCTTTGGAAAGCGTTCAACACAAATGCCGTGGCCAACGCCAAGGCCACGATGCCCACCGCGATGTAGGCCAAGCGTTTTTGCCTGGGGCTCATCTGCCGTCTCCCATATGGTCTGACATTTGCTCTTGTTGTAAATCGCGCAGCATGTGCGAACGAGCCTGGCGCGCCTGCCAAATCTCGATCACGGCCAACAGCGCCGCCATCCCATAGCTGCCCCAGACATACACACCGTGTTTGCCCATGGCCCAAAAATCAGACCAGTTGTCCCACCAAATGTTCATGAACTGGCTTTCATTTCAGGCAATTGACGCACCCAGTCGGTGTGGCGCTCACGGCTCAGGATCAAGGTGCGCACCCGGTACAACACCAATGCAATGGCCAGCATCCAATAGGCCAAAGCCATGATCAACATGCCCCACAGCATGGTTTTGGCCATGCTGGGTGATTGGGTCATGGACACCGATGCGCCTTGGTGCAAGGTGTTCCACCATTTGACCGAAAAATAAATGATGGGCAC
>CAWUNN010000502.1:0-1577 GCA_963923185.1 uncultured Limnohabitans sp.
GGGCTACGGCGGCGGCTTCAGGGGCTGAGTTGCAGCGCCTGGCACTCGGGCACGGCCGAGGGCATGCGTTGCCCTTGCAGCCCGGCGGCCAAGTTGTCCAACAACCGATCGGCCATGGCTCGTCGGGTTTCAAAGGTGCCGCTGGCCATGTGCGGGGTCAGCACCACATTGGGCAAGGTAAAAAATGCCGGGTCGATGCGTGGCTCATCGTAAAACACATCCAAACCTGCACCCGCGATGGTGCCGTTTTGCAAGGCTTCGAGCAAGGCTGGTTGATCGGCCACGGTGCCGCGCGCGATGTTAATAAAAAACCCACGCGGGCCCAAAGCCTTGAGCACCTGTGCGTTGATGATGCCCTTGGTGCCCTCACCCCCTGGTGTGATGGCCAATAAAAAGTCAGATCGAGCCGCCAAATCGGTCAGGCTGGGCACAAAGTCATAGGCCAAATCGGCTTTGCGGCTGCGTGCGGTGTAGGCGATTTGCATCTGAAAGGCCTGGGCACGCTGGGCAATGGCTTTGGCAATGCGTCCCATGCCGACCAAGCCCAAGCGAGCGCCCGTGAGTTTGCGCTGCAACGGAAACGGGGCTTGGGCCCAGCGACCACTGCGCACGTACTGATCGGCCTGCGGGATTTGACGGGCCACAGACAACATCAGGCCTAATCCCAGGTCGGCCACCTCGTCATTGAGCACATCGGGGGTGTGGCCCACCACGATGCCACGTTGCACCGCCGCAGCGGTGTCCACCCCGTCATAACCCACCCCAAAGCAAGACACCACTTTGGCGTGGGGGCAGCGATCAAACAGCTCGGCATTCATGCGGGTCTCGCCACCACCGACGATGGCGCGCACCCGGCTCAGTGCAGACGGGTCCTTCAAGTCCTCGAGTTCATGCACCATGTAGCGGGCGTACAGGTCTTCGGTCAGAAACGGGAGCAGCTTGGAAGCTTTCAAAATTTCAATGGCAGCCATGGCAAATCGGTGTATGAAACAAGGGCACACGCTTGTGTGTGATGGACATTCATCATACGATAGCCCCCGCAAGGGGCGGTCTCGGCCCCACAAAGCGAATGGATACCCAAAATGAGAATGTTGCACACCATGTTGCGGGTCGGTGACCTGCAAAGATCGATTGATTTTTACACCCGCGTGCTGGGCATGCAGTTGTTGCGCACCACCGAGCGAGCCGATCAGAATTACTCGCTGGCGTTTGTCGGCTACCAATCCAACCCCGATCAAGCCGAGATCGAGTTGACCTACAACCACGGCGTCGATCACTACGAGCTGGGTACCGCCTACGGCCACATCGCCTTGGGGGTAGACGATGTGGCCGCCACCTGCGCCACCATCAAGGCCGCCGGTGGCGTCGTCACCCGCGAAGCTGGACCCGTCAAAGGTGGCAAAACCATCATCGCGTTCGTGCAAGACCCCGACGGATACAAGATCGAGCTGATTCAAAACGGCACCCGCGGCTGAACCACACATGCGCGATCGGGTGGTTGACGATCCCCAGTCCATTGAGCGCATCCAACTCGAGTGGGGCGGTCGGCAAGACCTGTGGGTGTTTGGTTATGCCTC
>CAWUNN010000503.1:0-1574 GCA_963923185.1 uncultured Limnohabitans sp.
TGACCGTCTTGCAAACCCAATTGCAGCGCAGTGGGGGCGGCCAACGGCAACAATTTGCCTTCAAGATAAATGGGTTGAATGCGCCCAGGCGAGGGCAGCGTTTCAGCCGCCCCAATCATGGGTAACGGACCCAGTCCGATCCTGGCGAGAGGCCAGAGCTTTTGGTGACCTCAGATGCCCAATCGGACATTTCTTCAGGTGACAAAACCTCTGTCAGTGTTTGCATCAGGATGCGGCGATGGTCTGGCAGATTCAAACATGCGCCAGGACGCAAGGCTTTGCTTTTGTCCTGAGCCAATGGAGGGTTGGCAGCCAGCAATGCCTGCAGCAGACGATCTTCCTTCAAAGGGCTGCCAGGGTAGAGTTGGGTCAGCAACTTTTTGACCGTGTCGCCTTTCTTGGTCTTGTAGGTGTGGTCACCTTCGCACCGAGACACCTGGCTGGAAGCGATCGCGGCAGATTGGGCTTGCGCTGGCCCAGCTTGCACGGTCAGCCACACACCGACTGCAAGCAGGACGGCTGTGCAATGCCCAACAGGCAGCGACACAAGGTGGTGAGGATTCATGGTTCAGACTCGTTGGTTATGCGTTGGCCCACGCGCTCCGATTTCTGTTCGCGCGGGTTGGGCAGGGGGTTGACTTGGATCCAGTCTTGGGCCGCAAATGCCCGATGATTCACTTGGACGGCCGCTGCTGGGCCAGCCATGACCGCCAGTGCAGAGGTGTGACGCCCCACGGCGGTGACCTTGGCCAAGGTCAAGGTCTCAAGCGAATGGCCTTGCAACCCATCGCGTCTGAATCGGTCGTCTTGAGCAATCAGCCATTCGTCGCCCAACTTCACCCCTGAAGCCTGACCCGCGTCGATGATGAGCTCATTGCCTTTGGCTTTCAAGACCCGGGGCTGGAATGGCTCGCACTGGAGCCAAGCATCCAGTTGTTGCGTCAACTGCATCACCTGTTGCCGCAGTTTGGCTTGGTTTTCTGGGGTCAGTGCGCCAGGCGCCCAAGCTTGAAATTCAATGGGCATCTTCCACGCGGTTTGCCATTCGCGAGCGCTTTGAGCCCGATCCAATGCCATCAAGCGCAAGCTCAAATGCACCTCCATCCAAGGTTCACTGGCTGGCCATGTCAAAGGATCAGGCGCCTCGACCCTTCTGGTTTTGGCCTGCAACACCACACGCCAGGGTTGCTGGCCCATCTCCAAGCCCAACAATGTTTTTTCGTAAGGGGTCATGGTGTTGCTCAAAGAGGCGGCTTTGAGGTCTGGCACCATCATCCATGCTTGTCCTTGTGGGGCTTGCTCGAGCCACATTTGTCTGAATGCAGACACCAGCTCTTTGCCCACTGCGGGGTTCAGACGAGCGTCAGGTTGATACACCAAATGCAATGCATGTCGCCACGGATTGGGCCCTGAATGGTCTGAGCAGGTTGCCATCTCGGCAGTGGCCCCTGATCGTCCTAAAGGCTGGCTTGATGGAGTGGCCGAATCCGCTGATTTGGAAGATTCTGGCACGACCTCCAACATCGCTTGAACCTCTCCGTTTGCTTTGCGTTCATAGCTCTTGGCCTGCACCC
>CAWUNN010000504.1:0-1568 GCA_963923185.1 uncultured Limnohabitans sp.
CTTCTATCATGGTGAAAAATCCATGACCTTGGACCGGGCACGCGATGTCAAGATGGAATTGCTGACTCAGGGTGGCAAATCCATCGTACTCAAGCCCAAAGTCTCGCTGTTGGCAGGCGAAGTCATCGACAGCATGTACATGTCCAAAAAAGCCTTGTTGGCTTTTTATGAAAAAGAGATTGAAGACGCTCACAAAACCGGCGTGATGTTCTCTCTGCACGTCAAAGCGACCATGATGAAGGTCTCGCACCCCATCGTGTTTGGTCACTGCGTGAAAATCTTTTACCGCGAAGCGTTTGAAAAGCACGCCAAAGAGTTTGACGAATTGGGCGTCAACGTCAACAACGGCATGGTCGATCTGTACAACAAGATTGCCAAATTGCCCGAGTCTCAGCGCGAAGAAATCATGCGAGACCTGCATGCTTGCCATGAAAAGCGCCCCGAGTTGGCCATGGTTGACTCGGCCAAAGGCATCACCAATTTCCATTCGCCCAACGACGTGATCGTCGATGCATCAATGCCCGCCATGATTCGCAATGGCGGCAAGATGTGGGGTGCCGATGGTCGCTTGAAAGAAGTCAAAGCCGTCATCCCCGAATCGACCTTTGCGCGCATCTATCAAGAGATGATCAATTTTTGCAAATGGCATGGCAATTTTGATCCGCGCACCATGGGCACGGTGCCCAACGTGGGACTGATGGCCCAGCAAGCCGAAGAGTACGGCTCGCATGACAAAACCTTTGAGATCACCGAGGACGGCGTGGCCAACATCACCGACTTGGCCACCGGCGAGGTGCTGTTGAGCCAAAACGTCGAGGCGGGTGACATCTGGCGCATGTGTCAGGTCAAAGACGCACCCATTCGCGATTGGGTCAAATTGGCAGTCACCCGTGCCCGCAACTCGGGCATGCCAGCGGTGTTCTGGTTGGATCCGTATCGCCCACACGAAAATGAGCTGATCAAGAAGGTTCAAAAGTACCTCAAAGAGCATGACACCCATGGCTTGGACATTCAGATCATGAGCCAGGTTCGCGCCATGCGTTACACCCTTGAGCGGGTCGTGCGTGGCATGGACACCATCTCGGTGACGGGCAATATCTTGCGTGACTATCTGACCGATTTGTTCCCCATCATGGAATTGGGAACCTCGGCCAAAATGTTGTCCATCGTGCCCTTGATGGCCGGTGGCGGCATGTACGAAACCGGTGCGGGTGGCTCTGCCCCCAAACATGTGCAGCAGCTGGTCGAAGAAAACCACTTGCGCTGGGATTCATTGGGTGAATTCTTAGCCCTGGCCGTGTCGCTCGAAGATTTAGGTCTCAAGTACGACAACAACCGCGCCAAGATCTTGGCCCGCACCTTGGATTCAGCCACAGGCCGGTTGCTGGACAACCGCAAGAACCCATCGCCCAAGACGGGTGAGTTGGACAACCGCGGCAGCCAGTATTACTTGGCCAAATACTGGGCCCAAGAGTTGGCCGAGCAAAACGATGACGCCGACCTGAAAAAGCACTTTGCACCGTTGGCCAAATTCTTAAGCGACAACGAGCAGCAAATCGTCAAAGAAC
>CAWUNN010000505.1:0-1562 GCA_963923185.1 uncultured Limnohabitans sp.
GTCCAAGCCCAGCCAGAGTCTTTGCAAATGGACATGGCATTGAGATTGGTGATTGAAAGCGAAGGCGAGGTCAGTGTGCCGCGCTTTGTTCCTGTTCGTTAATCAGTTCAACCCACAAGAGGAGACAAACATGAGACTCAGAAGAAGTTGGATCAAAACCGCCTTGGCCACCGCTGGTTTAAGCCTGATGGGCCATGGCTTTGCCCAAAACGCACCCGTGAAAATTGGTGCGCTCAACCCCTACAGCGGCCCGATGGCGTTGTATGGCACCGAAGTGACGCGTGGCTTTGAATTGGCGGTCGATCGCATCAATGCCAATGGCGGGGTGTTGGGGGGACGCAAAATCGAATTGATCCGAGGCGATGTCACCAACCCCCAGCAAGGCATTGCCACGGTCGAGCAACTGATCAACCGAGACAAGGTGGATTTGTTCATTGGCACCTACATCAGCGCCATTGCACTGACCGCCAGCGACACCGCACTGCGTTACAACAAAATGTATTGGGAAACCAATGCGGTGGCACAACAGTTGACCGATCGGGGTTTGCCTAATTTCATTCGCAGCGGCCCAGACGGGTCGGCGTTTGCCAACACTTCATCGGCTGCGGTACGCGAATTGATTGCGCCGGCCATGAAGAAAGACATTCGCGATCTGAAGATTTGGATTGAGAGCGAAGACTCGATCTATGGCAGCAGCATCGCCCAATCTCAAAAACGCATTTTGGAAGCCTTTGGAGCCAAGGTGGTGGGCGTGGGTGCCCACTCGGCCCGAAGCATCGACCTCAATGACACGGTCTTGCGCATGAAGCAAGCGGCACCAGATGTGGTGCTGCAAACCGGATATGTGCCCGACGTGAATTTGCTGTTGCGCACGATTCGGGATCAAGGGGTCAAACCGGGTGCCATCGTTTTGGTGGGCACGGGCGACACGGCCGAGACCTTGCAAGCTTTGGGTGAGGCCTACATGAACGGTGTGATTGTGGTGGGCTACACCCGAAACGACGTGAGCGAAAGCTTTGCTCCTGGCAGCAAAGCCTATTTAGAGGCTTACCGGGCGAAATACAAAAGCGATCCGATCGCCCCGCAAAGCATGAACGCATATTCGGGCATTTTGATGCTGGCCGAGGCCATTCAGGCCGCAGGCAGTTTGGATCCCGAGAAAATCCGTGCCGCCGCAGCCAAGATGGACAAACCAGAAAGCAGCTACCCATCGGGATACGGTGTGAAATTCGATAAAAACTTCCAAAATGTGCGCGCCTTGTTCACTGGCTCACAATGGCAGTCAGGAAAAATGGTCACGGTTTATCCGGCCAAGGCGGCCCAAGCTGGTGTCACCCTCAAGCCTTTGGCTCGACCCTGAGGACACAGATGGATCAGCCCCTGAATGTGTTGGTGTTCGGTCTCTTGCTGGGCGGCATCTATGGCCTGGTCAGCATGGGACTGAACCTGATTTTTGGCGTCATTCGTGTCGTCAATTTTGCCCAAGGCGAATTGGTGATGTTGGGCATGTATGCCACCTATGTCGCTTGGCATGAGTGGGGTCTGAGTCCCTATGTGTCGGT
>CAWUNN010000506.1:0-1557 GCA_963923185.1 uncultured Limnohabitans sp.
CTTAGAGGCCAGCCAACCCAGTCAGGCGTCGCGTTTGGCTCCGACATCGGTGCGGGCCACCGTGCTGGGCGTTTACAACACCTTGCAGTCCTTGGGTATTTTTGCCGGTGGCGCCATGGGCGGCTGGTTGGCCAAAGAGATCGGCGTGATCGGTTTGTTTGCCCTCAATGCGGGGCTGATGTGCATCTGGCTGCTGGCAGCCTGGGGCATGCGGGTGGTGCCTGTGCACGCATCACAGGTAAGCCGTTAAAAAGTACCTTGATCAGCTTTCAGCGGCTGGTTTTGGGCCGCATAATGCATCCATTCCACATCTGATTCAAAGAGGCGATTCATGGCATCCGTCAACAAAGTCATTCTGATCGGCAATTGCGGCCGTGACCCCGAAGTGCGCTACCTGCCCTCTGGGCAAGCGGTGGCCAATGTCTCCATTGCCACCAGCAGCCGACGCAAAGACAAAAATTCTGGCGAGATGATCGAAGACACCCAGTGGCACCGAGTCACCTTCTATGACCGACTGGCTGAAATCGCCAGCGAGTTTGTCAAAAAAGGCCGACCCATCTATGTCGAAGGTCGTTTGAAATACGGCAAATACACCGATCAATCTGGCGTCGAGCGCAACACGGTGGACATCATCGCCACCGAAATGCAGTTGTTGGGTGGCCGCGACGGCGGTGGCGCTCCTGGCGGCGCTGGCGAATCGGCCCCTCGTGCTTCGGCCCCGGCCGCACCCAAGGCCAGCGGTGCAGGCGCCGGCAAGTCCGGGTTTGACGACCTGGACGACGACATCCCGTTCTGAAGTCAGGCCTTGGCCTGTTGCAAGGTGGCCCGGGTCTGCTCTGCCACTTGACGGGCGGCGGCTGCAAAATCAGGGCCTGCGCTGGCGTACAAGATGGCGCGTGAAGAGTTGACGATGATGTCGCCCCCATCGGGTCGCCAGCCGGCCTTGACGGTGGCGTTGGCGTCGCCCCCCTGTGCGCCCACGCCTGGGATCAGCAGCGGCAACTGCGGTGCGATCTGGCGCACGCGCTCGATCTCTGCGGGGTAAGTGGCACCCACCACCAAGCCCAACTGGCCATTGAGGTTCCAGGGTCCTTGGGCCAACTGAGCCACATGCTCGTAAAGCCGTGGCTCACCGTTGACTGAAGCCAAACGCTGGTTTTGCAAATCATCGCCACCTGGGTTCGAGGTGCGGCACAGCAAGAACGCACCTTTGCCTTGGAACTTCAGATACGGTTGGACCGAATCAAAACCCATGAAGGGCGACAGCGTGACCGCATCGGCCCCGTAACGCTCAAAGGCTTCCAGCGCATATTGCTCGGCAGTGGATCCGATGTCGCCGCGTTTGGCGTCCAAAATCACGGGTACATGGGGCGCGACCCGCCGTATGTGCGCCATCAACCGTTCCAGTTGCGATTCGGCCCGGTGCGCCGCAAAGTAGGCAATCTGCGGTTTGAATGAGCTGACCAGATCGGCCGTTGCATCGACGATGCGAGCGCAAAAGTCATAAATCTGGTTGGCATGGCCTCGCAAGTCGGCCGGAAAACGGGCGGGCTCGGG
>CAWUNN010000507.1:0-1550 GCA_963923185.1 uncultured Limnohabitans sp.
GGCTCGGGGTCCAGCCCCACGCACAGCATCGATTGATTGCGGCGCTGGGCGTCGCGAAGCATGTCCAGAAAAGTCATGTGCCCATTTTATGCGCCACCTGCGGGTGGGCACATGGAGTGGGCCAAGCACAAGTCGGCCCACACCTGCGCCTTGGCCGCTGGGTTGCGCAGCAAATAGGCCGGGTCAAAGGTGACCACCACCGGCGTGCCTTGGTATTGGTGCGAGTTCAGTCGCAGTTTGCCCAAGGGCGTGCCCTCGACGTCTGGCATCTGTGGCGACAACAGCGCTTGGGCCCCAAATCGCCCCATGGCCAGCAGCACTTTGGGGCGAGCCAACTCGATTTGGCGTTGCAAAAAGGGCCCGCACTGGGCCATCTCAGCTGGGCTGGGGTTGCGGTTGTCAGGTGGACGGCATCTGAGCACATTGGCCATGAAGACCGTGCCAAGTGGGCCACCCTCGGCTTGGCGCGACAAGCCCAAGGCGCTCAGCATCTGATCGAGCAGTTGGCCGGCGGCACCGACAAAAGGCTGGCCTTGTTTGTCTTCGTGCTCACCCGGCACTTCACCCACGATCATCAGGTCGACGCCGGCTGCGTGCGCATCGGGCATGGTGCCAGCGCCAAACACGGTGTGCTTGCGGGTTTTGCACAGGCTGCAAGCGGTGCACTGGCTGACCGCTTGTTGCAAGGTGGGCCAATCGGCATGACTGACTTGGATGCGCTCGACCGGTCCTGGCGCTGCAGGCTCAGTGGGTGTGGCGACGGATGCGCTGGGCGCTGGTGTTTCACGCACGGGGGGCAAGAAATCAAGCCGAATGCCCATGTGTTGCAACAAGGCTCGTTGGCGGGCGTCCAGGCTGAGTGTCATGGCGTGATCTTAAGCCAAGGGGGGTAAAGCCAATTGCATCACGGCCGCATCTTCTCTGGCCCGTCCCAATCCTGGGTAATAGTTTTTGCGCTCGGCCACATGTTGGAAGCCATAGGCCACATACAGCCGACGCGCGCGTGAGTTGCTGACCCGCACTTCCAGCCACAGATGGCCTGAGCCTTGCTGGCGCGACCAAAGCACCAGTGCATCCAGCATGTGGCGGGCCAAGCCTTGGCCTTGGTATTCGGGCACCACGGTCAGGTTCAATAAATGGGTTTCTTGCACACCGGGCATGGCCACCACATAGCCCAGCAAGCCCAGGTCTGAAGCGCGCAAGGCCTGGACCCAATGGCCTGAGCGCAAGCTGTCTTGAAAATTGCCCAGTGTCCAGGGGTGCGAATATGCGATTTTTTCAATCTCAAGCACTTGCTCCAGATCCAGCATCGTCATGGAGCTGAGTTGCGTGCGGCCCACATCGATCAAGGGCTTGTTCATGCTGACTTGAGTTGCTCGCGCTCGGCCGTGGTTTGGGCGACTTTGTCGCGCACATACAAGGGCATGGCCTGATCAGGAGCAACGGCCAGGCCGGCATGCCAGGCCACGGGCGCTAAGCGCAACAACGCGTCTGCGCTGGGGGCAGCAGCTTGAACTTCGATCTGGGCATGTCGGGCGCTCAAGGCGTCG
>CAWUNN010000508.1:0-1548 GCA_963923185.1 uncultured Limnohabitans sp.
GCGTCGGCCCTCAGGCACCAAGGCCACCCCCAGATTGACGATCTCCTCGGTCGAGAGTTGGGTCAAGTCATGGCGTTGGCCGTCGATCTCAAGGACGATCGCACCCGATTCGGGTTTGACCATGCCCATGATGCATTTCATGAGCGTGCTTTTGCCGTTGCCATTGGTACCCAACAGCACCACGGTTTGGCCTTGGTCCAGATCCAGGCTCACGCCCATCAGGGCGCGCACCGCCCCGTAACCGGCATGCACGTCTTGAATGTGTAGCTTAATCCCCAAGATAGGCCCTTTGCACTTCTGGATTGCTGATGATGGTTTGCGGATCGCCTTGGCAAATGATTTTGCCGGCATCCAAGCAGACCAGCCTTTGCGAAAACTTCATGACCGCATGCATGATGTGCTCGATCATGATGATGGTGATGCCCATTCGGTTGAGCTCAAACAGCAGGTCCAAGACTTCATCGATCTCGGCACCTGCCAAGCCAGCCATGGCCTCGTCAGAGACCAACAACTTGGGTTTGGCCGCCACGGCACGGGCCAACTCCATCTTGCGCAATTCGACCTGCGACAACGATCCCGACAAAGTGCGCGCCTTGGCACCCAGACCCATGCTGTCCAAGATGCGCATGGCCTCTTCTTCGGCTTTGCGACCGCTGATGCCGCAGACATAGGCCAGGGGCACCATCAGGTTCTCCATCACCGTCATGGTGCGAAATGGGCGTGGGATTTGAAAGCTGCGGGCAATGCCCAAACGGGTGCGCTGAAAAGCCTGCATGCCCGTCAACTCGCGGCCATCAAAGCGAATCGAGCCCGCGTCATTTTGCAACGCCCCTGAAATGCAATTGATCAAGGTGGTTTTGCCAGACCCATTGGGGCCGATCAGGCCCAATCGCTCGCCTTTTTTCAGCTGCAAGTCCACGCTGTGCAGCGCTGTGAAACCGCCAAAGTGTTTGGCGACTTGGCTTACTTCGAGGATGGTTTCCATTTTTTCACAAGTCCCAAAACACCCTCGGGTGCCAAAACCACAAACAAGACCAGCAACACGCCCACCACCAACACATTGAGCTCACTGGAGATGGTCACCGTCACCACTTGTTGCAAAGTAGCCAAGATGAGGGCCCCAATCAAAGGCCCGACCCAGTGTGAGGTGCCCCCAATGATGGGCATGGCCAAGGCTGAAATCGAGTAACTCAGGTTAAAAGTCGATGAGGGCTCGACATGCGACAGGTACATCGGCATGGGGGCTCCGGCCAAACCCATCAATGCGCCCATGACGGTGCACGCCACCAACTTGATGCGCAAAGTGGGCACACCCGAGCACTCGGCGGCTTCTTCTGAATCGCGCACCGCCCGCAAACCTTGGCCCAGGTAAGAGTCTTGGATGTAGCGGGCCACGCCCAAGGCCAAAATGGCCAACAGCCCCATGACAAAAAACAGAAAACGGGTGTAGCTCTCAAAGCCCCACATCGGGTCAGGTCGGGTCAATTGGATGCCCGTGGCGCCACCGACATAGCGCCAATTGTTGATGGCAGCCTCCATGATGAAGAC
>CAWUNN010000509.1:0-1547 GCA_963923185.1 uncultured Limnohabitans sp.
TTCTTCATACAACGCACCCTGCCCCAAGGCTTGCAAGGATTCGACCACCAACTGCAAGTCACCGCGCGATTCGTACAAGCCCAGTCGAGCGCTGACCTCGACTTGATCGCCATTTTTGGGCACTCGGGTGAGCTGTGAAGCCGCGCGGCGAAACATCGCGCACCTGAGTTGGCCTTGTGGGTCTTTCAGGGTGAAGTAGCAATGGCCGCTGCTGGCCTGGGTGAAGCCCGAGATCTCACCGCGCACGCGCACGGCATCAAAGCGCGACGACAACGCGTCGGCCACCGCCCGACACAAGCCCCCCACCGTCCACACCATCGCATTCATGCGGCTATTGTGACTCAGTTGTCGACTTCATCCACTTCAAGTGAGCACCGACGGGGTCAAAGGCCAACCCGCAAGAAATGCAGGCGCTGTCATGCAAGTCTTTGTTTTGTTTGATGTTTTGTTTGATGATTTTTTAAACTTTTTAAACAAACAACGGATTCATGCGGGTTAGACGGCCATGTGACAGAGTTATCCACATCTTTATCCACCATTCTTGTGAGCGTCATCCTTGGCCATAATGGCGACATTGAAACTTTATTTTGCGGGGTTTTTCTTGATCGACTTGATCCTCCAGGCGGGTTGGCCCGTGTGGCCCTTGTTGGCCCTGTCGGTGTTGGCTTTGGCGCTGATTTTGGAGCGCGCTTGGTTTTTGCGAACCGCCCATGTGGCCCCCCCTCAAACCATCGAGCCGCTGTTGGCACAGTGTGGGCAAGCCTTGCCTACCCAGCAACAATCGAGGGAGCTGGCTCAAAGCAGCCTGTTGGGCGCCTTGCTGGCCAGTGCCATCGAGCGGCTTCGCAGCCAACCCCTGATCAGCGACAGTCAGTTGCGCCAAGGGCTGGAGTTGGAAGGCCGCTTGGTCTGCGCCCGCTTAGAAAAACACCTGTCCGCGTTGGCCACCTTGGCCTCGGTGGCCACCTTGATGGGATTGTTGGGCACGGTGATCGGCATGATCGAGATCTTTGCCGCCCAAACCACGGCCGCGCAACAGCCGGCCCAATTGGCCCAAGGCATTTCCATGGCGCTTTACAACACCGCCCTCGGTTTGATGGTCTCGATTCCCAGCCTGTTGGCTTGGCGCTGGCTGCGCAGCCGGGCCGATGGGCACATCATGCAGCTGGAAGTCGCTTGCGAGCGCTTGGTGCTGCAGCTGCAACAACTGCAAAAGACACGCTGAAGCCATGAGCCTGCGCTTCAAACGCACCGAATCGGCTGTGCCTGAGATGTGGCTGGTGCCATTCATCGACATCCTGTTGGTGTTGTTGATCTTCATGGCCTTGTCGGCCACCTTCTCGCGTTATGCCCAATTGCAAGTCGAGTTGCCACAAGCCAGTGGCCAAGCGGCCAGCGCCAGCACCCACACCATTTGGGTGCAAATCAATGCCCAAGGCCAAGTGATGCTCGAGCGCGAGGCGCTGGGTCGCATCGGTGCGCCCGAGTTGGCGCGCCGACTGGCCCGGCTGCACCAGAGCCCCACCGAAACCCCGGCCCTGATCATC
>CAWUNN010000510.1:0-1547 GCA_963923185.1 uncultured Limnohabitans sp.
CTGACAAAACGCACCGATTGGGGCCGTTTGTAGCCCGCGATGCGGCCTTTGCACCAATTGAGCAAGTCGGCCTCGCTCAGGCTGTCGTCTTGGTGCAGCACCACCACGGCCAGCACAGCCTCGCCCCATTTGTCGTGGGGCACACCGATCACGGCCACGTCTTTGATTTCGGGGTGTTGGCCTAGCACGGCTTCAACCTCTGAGGGGTAAATGTTCTCTCCGCCGCTGATGATCATGTTGCTTTTGCGGTCCACCAAGTGGATGAATCCATCGGCATCGCGTCGAGCCATATCGCCCACCGAACACCAATCGCCCCGGTAGGCTTCGGCCGTCTTCTCGGGGTTTTTCCAGTAGCCGTCAAAAGAGTAGGCGGTGCGTGAATGCAACTCACCCACTTCGCCGTCGGGCACCTCGCATCCCTGTGGGTCCAGCAAGCGAATCGGGCCCGAGCCCGCCCATTCTCGGCCCACCGAGCCCAAACGATCGATTTGCTCATGCGGGCGCAAAAGGGTCACCCAACCGGCCTCGGTCGAGCCGTACAGCTCGTAGAGCTGTCCGTTTTTAAAAAAGTCCATGATGGCCAACTTGGTTTCTTTGCGCGCGGGTGCAGATGAGATCATCAGCTTGGAGACGGCGCTGACATCAAAGCGTGCCTTGACCTCTTTGGGCAGGCCCAACATCATGATGTAGTGGGTGGGCACCAGCGACGTGAAGGTCACGTGCTGCTCACTCAAAGTGGCCAACAAGGCCTGGGGATCAAAGCTGCGCCGATCGTCGATCACGCAGGTCGCACCCAAGTGCACAAAGGTTTGGCTGAAATATAAAGAGTTGGCATGGCACATGGGCATGACCAGCAAAGCTGTGTCGTGTGCCCCAAATCCCATCTCGAGCGCCGTGGCCAAGGCAATCAGGGCGCTGCCTTCGTGGCTGCGGATGACGCCCTTGGGTTTGCCCGTGGTGCCCGAGGTGTACATGAGTGCGCTCATGTCCTGGGGCTTGACCTGCACCGGGGGGAGGTCATTGGGGGCCGAAGCGATCAGTGTCTCGTAAGCGGTCCAACCGCTTGGGGTGTCGTCGCCAAAAGCAATGAAGTGGTGTGGTGGCAGGTTCAAGCTTTGAGGCAAAGGCTGGGCCAGCGTGGTCAACGCATCTTGCACGATGAAGGCGCGGGCCTCGCTGTGTTGGGCGATGTACTCGATCTCTGCGGTGGTCAGCCTGAAATTCAAGGGCACGGCCACCAAGCCACTGCGGGCGAGGGCGGCATAGATCTCCATCCACTCGAGACAGTTGTACGCCAATAGTGCCACCCGATCGCCTGGTTGTAAACCTAGCGCGCGCAAGCCTGCGGCCAATTGCTCGGTGCGCTCATGCCACTGGGCATAGCTCAGTTGGCGCTTGGAATCTCGCACCGCCAATTTGTGAGGGGTCAGTCGGGCGTGGGTCGCGACGGCGTCGCTGAGGGTGTTCAGTCGGTTCATGGCGATGGTTGGTGGTGGAAGGGGACGGTGTCTGGTGGTTTGGCTGGGTTTGAGCGAATCGAAATGCGC
>CAWUNN010000511.1:0-1536 GCA_963923185.1 uncultured Limnohabitans sp.
TTGCACCCCAATCTTTGGTGTGTCGCGATGCCACCGATGGACGTGAACTGGGCCTGTTGGATTTGAATCTCATGACCCACAGATATGGCGCGCCTTACCTGACCATCCACCGAGCCGATTTGCATGCGGTGTTGTTGCAAGCCGTTCAAGCCCAAAATGTCCATGCGCATCTGAATCGTGGGGTGAGTCAGGTCCAAATGGACCGTCATACCCTGGAAGTCAGAGATGCGCAGGGTCAATCTGTACAGCCCCAGATTTTGGTGGGTGCCGATGGCCTGTGGAGTCAGGTGCGCGCGCAGGTGTGGAAAGACGGCGATCCGACCCCCAAGGGCCATTGGGCTTATCGCAGCCTGTTGCCCATGAACATGCTGCCCAAGCGATGGCGTGATCCGGTGGTGCAAGTGTGGTTGGCGCCTGGTTTGCATGCGGTGCACTATCCCGTTCGAAGTGGGCACTGGATGAATTTGGTGCTGCTGGTGGAAAGCCCACAGGCCATGACTCAGCGTGGTTGGGACGTGCAACGCAGTGGATCCTCGATCGGCTCCGATGTACAGCAGGCCATGCGCGGTTTGAGCCCCGAATTACACGAGTTGATGCGCCACACCGAGCAATGGCGAGCTTGGTCGCTGTGCGATCGTGTGCCCCTGAGGGGCCCCGATCAGATGGCGCGCGAACGGGTGGCTTTGTTGGGCGATGCCGCACACCCGATGTTGCCGTATTTGGCCCAAGGAGCAGCCATGGCCATTGAAGACGCCGCCGTGCTGGCTCAATGTCTGGCTCAGACTCAAGAGCCTGTTCAAGCTCTGCAAACTTACGCCCAACAAAGGTGGCGGCGCAATGCCCAGGTGCAGCAAAGGGCGCGCCGCAATGGTGAGGTGTTTCATGCCAGTGGCCTCATGGCCAAGGCCCGCAACGCGGCGCTGCGCTGGGCCGCCCCGCACCTGATGGATCAACCTTGGTTGTACGCTGAGCGCACCCAGGCTTGAAGCCCTTAATGATCGGTTTTTTTCATGTCGTTGGCTTCGATTCGAATCAACTGGCCTTTGCGGCGCAATACAAAATAGCCTTTGCGACGAGCCAGATCGGCCACTTCGGTGCGAATCGAAAAACCAGCGATGCCGCCATACACATGCTTGCGCCTGTAGCTGGGAAAATCTTTTTTCAGGCGTTTGAGTTGAGCATCCAACTGAGCCAAATCGCTTTTTCTGAATTTGTATTTGACTTCGATGACCGCCACCGAAGCCCGACTTTCTAACAAGATGTCGTATTCTTGTTGCTGACCTGGCATGCCGCCTTTGACTTGCGAGTGCAGGGCTTCAAATTGCAAGCCACCGATGTTCTTGTCGGCTTGCAAAGTGTTGACAAAGAATTCTTGAGCATCTTCGCCTTGGCTGTCACCGATGCCACTCAAATGGTTCGATACACCCTCCAGAGAAGCCCAAATGCGCTCAAAGCGCTGCTGATCAGAATCGGATGGGTTGAATTTGTACTTTTTCATTCATCGATTTTCAGATTCGAACACCAGATTGTCAACTC
>CAWUNN010000512.1:0-1534 GCA_963923185.1 uncultured Limnohabitans sp.
GCGTCAGATGTGTATAAGAGACAGCACATGGCCCAAGATGACCAAATCGACCTGTGCCAACAAATCGGCTCGATCGCGTGCGGCCAGCGGGGTGTCAAAACTCACCCGCACATCGTGCCCTTGCACCCAGACCTGATTGCCATCGGGGTATTTGCCCGATTGGGCACCCAAATGCACGCTGACCGATCCAAATTGCAACATCGGCAAAGCGCGTGTTCAGACGTTGAGCAAGCGTGCACGCGCAGCCGCGTACTCGCGCTTGAGTCGCTCGATCAACTCGGCAGCGGGCACCACCGACTGGATGGCACCAATGCCCTGTCCGCAACCCCAGATGTCTTTCCAGGCCTTGCGGTCGCTGCCAAAGTTCATGGTGCTGGGGTCGCTTTCGGGCAAGTGTTCGGGGTCTAGCCCTGCGTTGCGAATAGACGGTGCCAAGTAGTTGCCGTGTACGCCGGTGAACAAATTGCTCAACACCACATCGTCCGAGTTGCAATCGACCACGGCTTGTTTGTAGGCCTCTGAGGCACGGGCCTCTTCGGTCGCGATAAAGGCGGAACCAATGTAGGCAAAGTCAGCCCCCATGGCTTGGGCCGCCAAAATGGCCTCGCCCGTGGCAATCGAACCGCTCAGTGCCAGCGGTCCATCAAACCAAGCACGAATCTCTTGAATCAATGCGAACGGGCTTTTCACACCGGCATGGCCACCTGCGCCTGCGGCCACAGCGATCAGGCCATCGGCGCCTTTTTCAATGGCCTTGTGGGCAAAGAAGTTGTTGATGATGTCGTGCATGACCACGCCGCCATAGCTGTGAATGGCTTGGTTGACATCTTCTCGGGCACCCAACGAGGTGATGATGACGGGCACTTTGTACTTGATGCACATCTGCACATCGTGCTCCAGCCGGTCATTGCTTTTGTGCACGATCTGATTGATGGCAAACGGTGCCGCCGGTCGATCCGGGTGGGCTTGGTTGTGCGCGGCCAGGGTTTCAGTGATTTCAGCCAGCCACTCATCCAATTGAGAGGCCGGTCGGGCATTGAGGGCGGGCATGGCACCGATCACGCCGTTGATGCACTGAGCAATCACCAGCTTGGGGTTGCTGATGATGAACAAAGGTGAGCCGATCACCTTGAAGGGCTGGTTGGCCAAAACGGCCGGCATGCGCGACATGAGGTCTCCTCGGGTTGACAATCAATAAGCCGCCAAGTCCATGGCCATGATGCTGTCGGCCCCCTCCACAATGCCATCGCGCAAACCGCCCACGCGCGACAAAATGTGATCGGCATAAAAACGGCAGGTGGCGATTTTGGACTTCATGAACTCGGCATCTTGGCCTGCTGACACTTGGGCTTGCGCCGCCAGCAGGGCACGGCCCATTTGCCAACCGGCCATCAGGTTGCCACTGAGCATCAGGTAGGGCACGCTGGCCCCGTAGGCGGCGTTGGGGTTGCTGGCCGCTTGGGCCACGATGAAGTCCACCACATCCAAAAAAGCTTGCCGAGCTGCACCCAGGCGCTTGGCAAAAGCCAGCGCG
>CAWUNN010000513.1:0-1532 GCA_963923185.1 uncultured Limnohabitans sp.
TCGTCTTGCACCTTGGCAATCAAAATGGCTTTGCGCTTGAGGCTGGGCGCGCGGCTGATCCAATTGCCCTCGGGCAGCATGCCCACCACTTCGCTGTGGGCGTGCTGACTGATCTGACGGATCAGCGTTTTGCGGTAGTTGTCTGGCATCCAGTCTTGTGGTTCGATGCGACCATCGGCATCGATGGTGGCTTCAAATCTCGCACTGTGTGCTTCTTCGCGCCCTTTGCCCGCGCTGGGCTCTCCCTCGGGTTGACCGGGCAGATCCATGGCTTGTGTGTACATGTCGCCTCCGTGTGCAGGCCACATCATACCCATTAGCCGACCGATCGGTTGGTGAATTAACCCGTCTGAAGGGTAAACCCTGAATGTTGATCTTGTCCCAAGCCCGCTACCAACTGTGGCAAGGCCTCGGCCAGGGCCGGTTTCAAGGTATAGGGGGGGTTGACCAAAAACACGCCGCTGGCCACCAGGCCGGGGCGTGCTCTCATTTGGCCGGGCACGGTGGCCCCCTCGCCGCTGACCTTGCCCGACTTGACCCTGAGGGTGGCCAGCAACCAGTCTTTGCCTGCCTGCTGTGACAGTGCCTTCAGGCGCCTGGGCAGGTCTTGTGATTCGGGGCGGGCAATGATGGGAAACCAAACCATGTAGGTGCCTGTGGCAAAGCGCTTGATCTGGTCCTTCAAGGTCTCGATCACTTGGGCGTAATCGGTTTTCAGCTCGTAGCTGGGGTCCATCAACACCAGCGCGCGACGGCTGGGGGGTGGCAAAAACTTTTTGCTTTGCTCAAAGCCGTTTTCACGCAACACCGCGATTTGCCGCTGGGCCCTCAACTGCTCGACATGCTTTTCCAACAAGCGCGAATCGGTGGGGTGAAGCTCAAACAACTTCAGTTTGTCATCGGGCCTAAGTAAGTGCTTGCTTATAAATGGAGATCCTGGATAAGCGAATTCACCCGCCGTCGACTGAAAATGAGCCAGCACCTCAAGGTACTGGGCCAACATCTCGCAGGGCTGGATGTGCTGGGCCGCCAACTGCTGGCGCAAGCGGGCAATGCCCTCGGCCATCTCGCCACTGGTTTGTGCCGCATCGCTGTCCAGTCGATACAAGCCGGCCCCGGCATGCGTGTCCACCACGGTGATGGGCACGGGCTTGGCCGTCAGGTGCTGCAAGACCTGGACCAAGACCGCGTGCTTGAGCACATCGGCATGGTTGCCCGCATGAAAAGCATGTCGATAACTGAACATGGCGCATCATAGAACATGGATGTCTGCGGCCCGGCGGGCAGGGCTGGCATCCACATCGTAAAAGCGTTACAATAGAAGGCTTCGCAGCGTTTTTGGCCCCGCGGCGAAGTCAGCAACCCCGCCTAAGAGGTTCCCGTTCAGAGGAACACCGACCGCGGAAAAGGGCCGCAACCATCCACTAGGAATATTTCCATGTCCACGTTCAGCGCCAAACCCGCTGATGTGAAGCATGAGTGGTTTGTGATTGACGCCACCGACAAGGTGCTCGGACGTGTTGCCAGCGAAG
>CAWUNN010000514.1:0-1528 GCA_963923185.1 uncultured Limnohabitans sp.
AGATAGGAGTCCGTCTCGTGGGCTCGGAGATGTGTATAAGAGACAGCATCAAATGGCGCACGGTGCTGCAGGCCACGGCGCCTCAAAAGTACATCGTCTGCAATGCCGATGAAGGCGATTCGGGCACTTATTCTGACCGCATGACCCTTGAGGGCGACCCCTATATGCTGATCGAAGGCATGGTCATTGCTGGCTTGGCCGTGGGGGCCACCCAGGGCTATGTCTACATTCGCTCCGAGTACCCGCATGCGATCGCCACCTTCCAAGAGGCGATTCGCCGCGCTCGACAAGCGGGCCGTTTGGGCGATCGGATCATGGGCTCGGCACACACCTTTGAGCTAGAGGTTCGCAAAGCCGCGGGCTCTTATGTCTGTGGTGAGGAAACCGCTTTGCTCGAGAGCCTAGAAGGCCGCCGTGGGGTGGTGCGCGCCAAGCCCCCGCTGCCTGCCATCGAGGGTTTGTTTGGCATGCCCACCGTGATCAACAACGTCATCACACTGGCCTCGGTGCCTCTGATCATGGCCCAAGGCGCGGCCTTTTATCGCGATTACGGTGTGGGGCGATCCAAGGGGACTTTGCCGTTTCAGCTGGCGGGCAACATCCGCTTTGGCGGTTTGGTCGAAAAAGCCTTTGGCCTGACTTTGCGCGAGCTCTTGATTGATTTTGGCGGTGGCAGTCGCAGCGGTCGGCCCATCAAGGCGGTGCAAGTGGGCGGCCCTTTGGGCGCCTATGTGCCCGAATCGCAATGGGATGTGCCCCTCGATTACGAGGCCTATGCGGCCATCGGCGCTGTGGTGGGTCACGGCGGCGTGGTGGTGCACGACGATCGCGCCAACATGGCCCAGCTGGCCCGCTACGCCATGGAGTTTTGCAAGCTAGAGAGTTGCGGCAAGTGCACGCCATGTCGCATCGGCTCGACCCGTGGCGTCGAGGTCATCGATCGCATCGTGCGCCGCCCCGAGGACGAACAACAGGTCACTTTGCTGCGCGATTTGTGCGACACCATGCTGTCTGGCAGCTTGTGCGCCATGGGTGGCATGACCCCTTATCCCGTGTTGTCGGCCCTGAATCACTATCCGGCCGACTTTGGCTTGCAAGTCACGGCCGATCAGGCCGAGTGAGGAACAACAGATGTTGAATCACCATCCATCCGAAATCGATCACGGCACACCTAAGCGGGTGTCAACAGAGATCCTCACCTTGACCATCGATGGCCAACAGGTGCAAGTCCCCAAGGGCACCTCGCTGATGCGTGCGGCCATCGATGCCGGTGTCCAAGTCCCCAAACTGTGTGCCACCGACAGCCTGGAACCTTTTGGATCGTGTCGTTTGTGTTTGGTCGAAATCGAAGGCCGCAAGGGCACCCCAGCCTCATGCACCACGCCCGCTGAAGCGGGCATGGTGGTCCACACCCAAACCCCCCGATTGCAACAGCTGCGCAAAGGGGTGATGGAGCTGTACATCAGCGATCATCCGCTGGATTGTTTGACCTGCAGCGCCAACGGCAACTGCGAGCTGCAAACCCAAG
>CAWUNN010000515.1:0-1519 GCA_963923185.1 uncultured Limnohabitans sp.
AGCCGTGGTGGGAGCCAACGCCTTTGCCCACGCTTCGGGCATTCACCAAGACGGGGTTCTCAAGGCGCGTGACACCTATGAGATCATGCGTGCGGAAGACGTGGGCTGGAGCGCCAACAAAATTGTGTTGGGCAAGCTCAGTGGGCGCAATGCGTTCAAACAACGCTTGATCGATCTGGGGGTTGAAATGCAATCCGAGGCCGACATCAATGCCGCATTCACCAAATTCAAAGAGTTGGCCGATCGCAAGAGCGAAATTTTTGATGAAGACATTTTGGCTTTGGTCAGCGAAGAAAGTGTGGCCAGTGACAAAGAACAGTACGCCTTCATTTCACTCAGCCAGTCCAGTGAAACCGGAGAGAAGCCCAAAGCCACCATTGTCTTTACCGTGCAAGGCCAAGAGGTCAAAAGCACTTCCGAAGGCAACGGTCCGGTGGATGCATCTCTCAAGGCCATCGAACACCACGTCCAAAGCGGGGCCGAAATGGTCTTGTATTCGGTCAATGCCATCAGTGGCTCGACCGAAAGCCAAGGCGAGGTGACTGTTCGATTGCAAAACAGTGGCCGCGTCGTCAATGGCGTGGGTGCCGATCCCGACATCATTGTGGCCTCTGCCAAGGCCTACCTCAGTGCCTTGAACAAGCTGCAAAGCAAAGCCGAGCGTGTCGCTGCCCAAGGTTAGGACCTGAAGAATGTCACGCAAGTCTTTGTTCTTGCGTGACATTTGCTGACTTGATATACTGCCGCCATTGAACGAATTGCTGGGATGATCCACCTTGAAAACATCAATGCTTTTGTGTGCAGTGGGCGTGGCCTTGACTTTGTGGGGTGGGGTGGTTCACGCTCAGGCTGATGCACCCGGTGGGGCGTCCAAGTCGCTGGCAGGCCACAAACACAAAAGCACTCATCCGGTTCGCAAGTATGTCTCCCATGTGTCCATGGCACCCAGCAAAACACGCCACGCAGCGGTTTTGTCTGTGCGTCCCTCCTATGGTCAGATGGCGGGTTTGCACCGTGCCTCAGATGAGTTGGACCTCAAGTCCAGTGTGGCGTATGTGATCGATCAAGACACTCAAGAGGTGTTGTTGAGCAAAAACGATCAAGCCGTGTTGCCCATTGCATCGATCACCAAATTGATGACCGGTTTGATCATCAGCGAAGCCAAACTCGACCTCGATGAGCCCATCACCATCACTGAGGCTGATATCGACACCGAAAAAGGCAGCTCATCCAGGTTGCGTGTGGGGGCCACGCTCAGCCGCGGCGAGATGCTGCACCTGGCCTTGATGTCCAGCGAAAACCGTGCGGCTCACGCACTGGGCCGAACCTATCCGGGCGGTTTGACAGCGTTTGTGCGCCTGATGAATGCCAAGGCCATGCAATTGGGCATGAAGGACACTCACTACGTCGAGCCCACGGGTTTGTCCAGCCAGAATCAATCCAGCGCCCGTGATCTGGCGGTTTTGGTCTCCAATGCCTACCAAGACGCTTTGTTGCGCGAGCTCTCGACTTCGCCCAG